>JBGSLY010000351.1:0-6891 GCA_041740435.1 Parasphingorhabdus sp. | reverse complement strand
AAGCTGTTCGGCATGGACATAATGACCGCATTTGATGTGGCCGAACGCACCGGTCTAATTTCGACGCTGGCAACCCCCAATCTGACTACCATTTCGGGCGAAACCGCGACTTTCCTCGCCGGCGGACAATTTCCGGTTCCGGTAGCTCAGGGTCTGGGCGATATCTCGGTTCAGTACCGCGACTATGGGGTCAGCCTGTCCTATACGCCCACCGTGCTCGCCAACGGCCGGATTTCGATCCGCGTCGCGCCTGAGGTGTCGGAAATTTCCTCGCAAGGCGCGGTACGCCTGAACGGCTTCGAAATTCCCGCCATCACCATCCGCAAGGCCGAAACCACGGTGGAGCTGGGTTCGGGTGAGAGTTTCATGATCGCTGGTTTGCTGCAGAACAATTACAGCTCGTCGATCGACAAGACGCCGGGTCTGGGCGATGTCCCTGTGCTGGGCAACTTGTTCAAATCGGATGGCTTTCGCCGCAACGAAACCGAATTGATGATCGTGGTGACGCCCTATCTGGTCAAGCCAGTTTCGGATAACGAGATTGTGCTGCCCACCGACGGGTTCCGTAACGCCAATGACGCGGAGCGCCTGCTGCTCAACAAGCGCACATCGGGCGAAACCGGCGGTGACCGGCCCAAGCCGATGGTGGCACCGCCCGCAGGTACCGGTCCAGCGATCAGCAGCGTCGAACCACAAGAAAAGGGCAAGCAAGCAAAGTCGGACAATTCCGACAAAAAGGCCCGCAAAACCGCATCAGCAGCACCGGGTTTCAGCTTTTAATCCCGCCGAGTGAACAGGAGAATGACAATGCGTCTTGTAACAGCAGCTTTGGCCACCGCCATCAGCCTCTCGGTAACCGCGTGCGGAGGTGAGCCTTCGAACCGGAGCGTCAACAGCGTCAACCAGCCGGTTGTTTCGCGCGAACATTACACGCTCGATTTGTCGAGCGGCGGCGGCAGCCTGCCGGCATCAGAGCAGCAGCGGCTGACCGACTGGATGGAGGCGCTGAATGTCGGCTATGGTGACCGGATCTCCATCGACGACCCCAGCTATTCCAGCGGCAGTGCCCGTGCCACGATTGAAGCAGTTGCCGCAGATTACGGCCTGTTGGTCAGCGACCGTGCCCCGGTCACCACCGGCTATGTGCCCGCTGGTGCGGTGCGGGTTGTGATTTCCCGCTCGACCGCCACCGTGCCCGGATGCCCCGACTGGAGCGATAGCAGCCAAATGGATTTCCAGGGCGGGACCAGCCGCAACTATGGCTGCGGTGTCAACAGCACCATGGCCGCGATGATCGCTGATCCAGAAGATCTGGTGCGTGGTCAGGCAGAAGGCGATTTCGACAATCGCCAATCCAGCAAAGCCATCGACGCCTATCGAAAAAAAGCGAAAGCGGCTGGCGAAGTTAAACAGGGAGGCAAATAATGAACGCTCCATGGAAAGCAGGGTCGGTTAGCGGCCGCGACCAGTTTGCAGCCTTTGTCTGCGACGACGATACACTCGACGTTCTGCGCCCGGTCGCCGAAGAACTCGGCTGGGCAACCGACAAATGCAACAAAGGCGGCCTGCGCAATGCGGTTCAGACCTTGTCGGTCAGCGCGAGCCCGAATATTCTGCTGGTTGACCTATCCGAATCCGGCGATCCGCTCGGTGACATCAACGCATTGGCGGAAGTTTGCGAACCCGGCACGATCGTGATCGCGATGGGCCAGGTCAATGACGTGCGCCTGTACCGCGATTTGATTGTCAGCGGTCTACACGACTATCTGTTAAAGCCTTTTAGTCCGGATCAGTTACGCGATTGCCTTGCGCAGGCACAGGCGATCCTGAACGCGCCCAAGCACGATGATCATGGCGATGCGAAAGCGCATGTTTCGACCGCAATCATCGGCACGCGCGGCGGGGTCGGTGCTTCGACCTTGGCAACTTCACTCGCTTGGGTGCTCAGTTCGGACAAAGAGAAGCTGACCGCATTGTTCGACCTTGACGTGCATTTCGGCATTGGCGCGCTCACCATGGACCTGGAGCCAGGCCGCGGTTTGACCGATGCCATCGACAACCCCAGCCGTATTGACAGCCTGTTCATCGAACGGGCGATGGTCAAGGCGAATGACAAGCTGTCGATCCTGTCTTCCGAAGCACCGATTAATTCGCCGCTGTTGACCGATGGCGGTGCATTCTATCAATTGCAGGAAGAATTCCGGTCGACCTTTGAATATACCATCATCGATCTGCCGCGCGAAATGCTGATCGCCTATCCGCATTTGATGGCGGATGTGAATGTCACCATCGTGCTGGCCGAACTCACTCTGGCGTCAGCACGCGACACCATCCGGCTCCTTTCCTGGCTGAAAACCAATGCCAGCCGGAGCAAGATCATATTGGTGGCCAATAAGGTGCAGCCCAACAGTCTGGAAATTTCCCGTCAGGATTTCGAAAGTTCGGTAGAACGGAAAATTGACATCCTGATCCCTGCCGACGCCAAGGGCATGGCCCAAGCAGCAAAACTGGGCAAACCCTATTCGGATGTGAACAAGGGTAGCAAAACCTGCGCCAAGATCACGGCGATTGCCGATCATATCTTAGGCACGGCGGATGCGATGGAAGCGGGCGAAGATATCGCTGCGGCCAAACCGGCATCGGGCTCTCTGCTCGAAAAGCTGGGATTGTTTTCCGGCGGTAAAAAGAAAGACAAAAAGCCAGTCAAAACCGGCGAATGAGCCACTGGTGAAACGCTGTGTGACGGGAAGTTGATATGAGTCCAATGACAGTTATATTTGGCGGAATCTTCCTGCTTATGGGGCTGATCGCCTTTGCCTTTTGGGGGCCGTCGGCCAGCAAACAAGTGCAAAAGCGGCTCGAATCCGTGCGCTTTCGTCATTCGGACGACGTCAATACGAAGCTGGAAGGCCAGATGCGCAAAGCGGGTGCAGCGCGCAAAAAGCGTCAGAATTACAATGACGACAACGCCAGCCGCATGCAGCAACTGGCCATCCGGCTTGACCGGACCGGCAAACCGTGGACGGTACCGCAATATTTCATGGCCAGCGGCGGTATTGTTGTCGTCGTCTGCGCCGCTCTGATGCTGAAGGGTGCCCCGATAACTCTGGGCCTTGGCCTTGGCGCGGTGGCGGGTATCGGATTGCCGCACATGGTGGTCAGCTTTCTGATCAAACGGCGGATTGCCAAGTTCAACCAGTATTTTCCCGACGCCATCGAGCTGCTGGTTCGCGGCTTGCGCTCCGGCCTGCCGGTCACCGAAACCATTGGGGTGGTTGCCCGCGAAATCGACGGTCCGGTTGGCGAAGAATTCAGCATGATCGTTGACCGGGTAAAAATCGGCATCAACATGGACGATGCGATGCAGCAAAGCGCGCTTCGGCTGAACACCCCAGAGTTTAAGTTTTTCGGCATTACCCTCGCCATCCAGCGGGAAACGGGGGGCAACTTGGCCGAAACTTTGTCCAACCTTGCTGACGTGCTGCGCAAACGCGGGCAGATGAAGCTGAAGATCAAGGCCATGTCCTCGGAATCCAAAGCATCGGCCTATATCGTCGGATCGCTGCCGTTTATCGTCTTTGGCCTCGTCTACATGGTCAACCCGAATTACATTTCCGGGTTTTTCTCCGACGAACGGCTGATTATTGCTGGTTTGGGCGGTCTGACGTGGATGAGCATCGGCGTGTTCATCATGGCCAAGATGGTCAACTTCGAAATTTGATGGCGCAGGGGAAACAAAAATGAGCCCGACCACCGGTCCAACCCTTCTCGGCGTCGATGTCATCTGGGTCGCCACGATGATGTCAGCAGTGGCATCGCTGGCCTTCATCTATGCGATTTATGCGGCCGTTACGGTGCGCGATCCCATGGCCAAGCGGGTCAAGGCGCTGAACGAGCGCCGCGAGCAGCTGAAAGCCGGGATCACCGCCTCCACGTCCAAAAAACGCGCCAAGCTGGTCAAGCAAAGCGACACCACCGACCAGATGCGGGTGTTTCTGTCGAAACTGCAGGTGCTGCAGGACGACCAACTGAAAAAAGCGCAGCAGCGGCTGGCCCAGGCTGGGATTCGTTCCAAGGAACTGGCGGTTGCGGTGATTTTCAGCCGACTAGTGCTGCCCATCATCCTTGGCGGCGGAACGGCGCTCGCCATCTACGGATTTGGCATGTTGACCGATTGGACATCGGTCAAGAAGTTTGCCGTTTTTGCCGGATCGGTTGCGGCAGGGTATAAGGGCGCGGATCTGTATATCGGCAACCTTGTAAAAAAGCGCACCGACGCAATCCGCAAAGGTCTGCCCGACGCCATCGACTTGCTGGTTATTTGCGCAGAGGCCGGTCTGACCGTTGATACCGCCTTTGGCCGGGTCGCACGCGAGCTTGGCACAGCATTCCCCGAATTGTGCGACGAGTTTCAACTGACCTCCATCGAGCTCGGCTTTCTGACCGAGCGGCGACAGGCGTTTGAAAACCTCGCCTACCGCGTCGATCTTGACCATGTGAAGGGTGTGGTGACCACCATGATCCAGACCGAAAAATACGGTACGCCGCTTGCTTCTGCGCTGCGCGTGCTGGCCGCTGAATTCCGGCACGACCGGATGATGCGCGCCGAAGAAAAAGCGGCACGACTGCCCGCCATTATGACGGTACCGCTGATCCTGTTCATTCTGCCGACGCTGTTCATTGTGATTTTGGGACCGGCGGCCTGCTCGATCTCCGACGCGTTGATGTAGGCAACAGGAGCTACTAAAAAGAAATAGAAGGGGCTTTCGCGTTGCGGAGGCCCTTTTTATTTTACCGGTTGGCCAATCGCCTCCGCTGAATCGCGGATGCGTTTCAAAATGGCGTGCAATTGGCTTTTCTCGTCATCGCTCAAAACCGCCATGATCTTGCGTTCCATGGCTTGGGCCGCTGGCATAATCTGGTTGAAAAGCTCAACGCCATTGGTTGTGAGTTGCAGATGATGGGAACGCCCGTCGGCGCTGTTGGGCAGGCGTTCGATCAAATGGCGCTCCGCCAACGCCTTTGTTGCCCGGTTGACGGTAACTTTGTCCATCAGAGTGGCCAGAACCAGATCGCGCTGCGTTGCGGAAATGCGATTGCCCAGCACCGCCATCACCCGCCATTCAGGGATTTTGAGACCAAAGCGGCTCTTATATTCCGCTGAAATCACACCGCTGACCGCATTGGATGCGGTTGACAGCCGGTAGGGCAAAAAATCATCGAGCTTAGTGAAATTCCCGGACATTTTGCAAGTTTATTACAATTTTGCGCGAATGCCAAACCAAATGGTTCGCACATTGGCTCGTTCGGTAATATTATTGCCGGAAATCCCGGCCTCGACCCGCGCATCGAACAGATTCTCTGCGCGCGCCTCAACCGAAATCTGTTCGGAAATATCATAACCGAAACGCGCGTCCATAGTGAGGGCATCGCGAAGCGCCTGCGCATTGGCATCGTCTTCAAACTGGCGGCCAATGTAGCGCAGTGTAGCGACTGCGGTGATCGGGGCGGCGTTATATTCGAAGCCTACCCTGCCAAAATGCCGCGGAACCTGAGCTGGCCTGAAGCCATCGACCGCCGCTGCCAAGCCGCTGCTATCCACCTGCGCATCAACATAGGCATAGCCGCCGTTCACCCGAACACTATCCGACAAAGCATAGCTCAGATCGATTTCTATCCCCTTGCTGGTGATACCATCTAAATTTAGTCGCTGGCTGTAACTGCCACCGGCGGCCACGAAGCCCACTCCGGGAAACAGCCCCGGCCCCTGCCCCAAAGTGACATTGGCAATGGCGTTGTCGAGCCGGTTCACAAATCCCGTAACCGACAGATCAACCGGGCCATTGTCATAATCGATGCCGATTTCTGCGCCTTTTAGCCGCTCGGGTTCGAGCAGCTCGTTGGCTGCGGTTGCATCGATTCCGACCCGGAACGGGCGATAGAGCTCGTTAAGCGTCGGCAAGCGCCAGCCCAGATAGGCGGCAGCGCGGAAAGTCAGTCCATCGCCCGCCTTAAACGCGGCCCCAGCACGGCCGGTCCATTCGGTGCCCGAACGGTCGGCGAAGCGGTCATTGCTCCGCTCACTACCGTCGGACAGGTTGATCTCCCGCCGGAACCCCTTGGCAATCGACCAGTGATCGACACGGCCACCGGCGGTCAGCGTCAGCACATCGGCAATGGACAGACTGCCCTCGACAAACGCGCCATAGCTGTCGGTCCGTCCTCCGGCATTGCGGTTCCGGCCCGGAACCAGTCCGGTGAAAAAGAAATGTTCCTGCGTCTCGCCAATCGTCCGCCGCCAATCGCCGCCGATCCTAAGCTCCGCATTGTCCCCCACTGGCGGCCGCACTTCAAATCGCGCACCCAGCCCGGTCGAGGGCACGCTATATTGATCGAGCACCAGATTGACCGAATTGCGGTCCGCCGCAACCCCGCCGAACCGGTTGGAAAAATCGCGCAGTTGGACATAGCCGAGCGCCGAATATTGCCAGCCATCCCCGCGATTGACGATCTGCACACTGGCATCGACCCCGGAATTTTCATTGTCGGAAAAATCAAAGCCGCGGTCGCGTTCGTCGAAAAAACCGCGAGCGGAAAACTGTATCTCGGTATCGGCAGATAAGGGCGCAACCGCGCGCAGCGCGATACCGCCCTGTTGATAGGGCGCGGGGCGATCAACACTTCCGCGCTGCCCCTCTGCAATCGGCACAAAGCCGTCGCCGCTTGCATAGCTGGCAGACAATTGCAGATGACCTTGGCCCAAGTCGCGGCCCAGCGACGCTTTCGCCTCGGCGCTGTTCCGGCTGCCATAGGCGGCGGAGGCGGTGAAGCTGTTGCCAATATCATTGCTGAACATTTCGACGGTTCCGGCCAATGCGCCGGGTCCGTCGC
>JBGSLY010000350.1:0-3920 GCA_041740435.1 Parasphingorhabdus sp. | reverse complement strand
GCCGGAGGTAGCGCGGTCGGCTGGGCGTTCCAGTTACAGGACCCCCGGATTGTCTTACTTTTGCTGATAATCGTGACCGCGATTGGCTTCAACCTTGCCGGACTTTTCGAAATCGACGGATTTTCGGGCGGAAATAGCCTGTCGCAAAAACAGGGATTTGCCGGTTCGTTCTGGACCGGCGCATTGGCCGCCTTTGTCGCAACTCCATGCACTGGGCCATTCATGGCCGCTGCCTTGGGTGCTGCCATTGTCCTGCCACCCTTGGCCGGTGTGCTGGTTTTCGCAGGCTTGGGTATCGGCCTTGCCTTGCCGTTCTTCGCGCTTGCCTATCTCCCCGCTGTCCGCAGCCGGATACCAAAGCCTGGGCCGTGGCTGGCCACTTTCCGACGCCTGATGGCGGTGCCGATGTTTTTGACAGCACTAGCGCTGATTTGGCTTTTAGGTCAGCAGATCGGCAATAACTCGCTTGTCATTGCGTTGCTATTTCTGACTCTAACGGTATTGGTGCTTTGGTGGGCAGGCCTTGGCCAGCGCGCGAGTGTGTCGAGGGGTGGGATTGCTTTGGTTATAGTTGCTGCATTGGCTGCAACCGGAAGCGCGGTTGTTCCGATGGCTGGCAAAGGCGCAGAAAGCACGCAAAATTCTTCCAGCGAAGGTTTGATGGCCAGCGAGCCTTACAGCGAGGCACGACTAACTGAGTTGCAGGCTTCGAATCTTCCAGTTTTCGTCTATTTCACTGCCGACTGGTGCATCACCTGCAAAGCCAATGAGTCGGCGGCCATTAACCGAGCGGAAACCGAAAAGGCATTTTCAACTTCCAACGTAGCGGTGCTGGTTGGCGATTGGACCTTGCCCGACCCGGCCATTACCCGTGTTCTGGAGCAATACGGACGGGCCGGTGTACCACTGTATCTATACTATGCGCCCGGAAAAGAGGTGCAGGTGCTGCCGCAGATTTTGACCGTCGAGACACTGACCAATCTGGTGGCTGCGCGCTAAATTACGCTGGCTGCGCGGCAAATTCCTGTGCTGCCAGAAAACGCTCCGCGTCCAATGCCGCCATACATCCGGTCCCGGCAGCAGTAATCGCCTGACGATAAACATGGTCCATGACGTCGCCGCAGGCAAAGACACCCGGGATTGCGGTTTTGGGCGTTCCTGGTTCGACCGGAATATAGCCGCCGTCATCGAGTTTCAGATGACCTTGAAAAATTTCGGTCGCGGGGGCGTGACCGATGGCAACAAAAGCGCCTTCGGCTGGCTCATGGCTTGTTTCCCCCGTCACCGTATCTTTCAAATCCACACCGATCAATCCCGCTGGATCGCCGCTTCCTACAAAGCGCTCCACCTGTTTGTTCCAGATGACTGAGATTTTGGGATGGGCGAACAGCCGATCTTGCAAAATTTTCTCCGCGCGCAAGCTGTCACGGCGGTGGATCAGAGTTACATTGTCGCTGTGATTTGTAAGGTACAGCGCTTCCTCAACCGCTGTGTTGCCGCCGCCAATGACCACCACTTTGCGTCCGCGATAGAAAAACCCGTCGCATGTGGCGCAGGCCGATACCCCTTTGCCGCCCAGCTCTGTTTCTCCGGGGAGACCTAGCCATTTGGCTTGCGCGCCCGTTGCGATGACCAGCGTTTCGCCCAGATATACATCGCCGCCATCGCCGATGAGCTGAAACGGACGCTGCGACAGGTCAACGCGGGAAATCGTGTCCCATATCATCCGGGTGCCAACCTTTTCCGCCTGCGCCTGCATTTCCTCCATCAACCACGGCCCTTGAATCACATCGCGGAAACCGGGATAATTCTCGACATCGGTGGTGATTGTTAGCTGGCCGCCCGGTTGCAGACCTTGCACGACTATCGGCTCCATCCCTGCGCGCGCCGCATAAATGGCGGCGGACAGACCAGCAGGTCCGGAACCCAGAATGATCATTTTGCTTTTGTAAGTTTCGGCCATGCGAATCCCGTGTTTGGTTGTTTGGACCCGACAAATGGCGACAATGTGGCGCGGTTACAAGGGCGTTTGGGGACGACCAAGCTGTGCCGCCGCTGATGCTAGAGCCTCGACCTTGGCAACATCAAGGTGTCCCTTTGGCACGATCCAGCTTCCGCCGACGCACAGCACTGGCTCCAACGCCAACCAATCCGCGGCATTGTCTTGGGTTATACCGCCAGTGGGACAGAATCGGCATTGGCCAAATGGCCCAGATAGTGCCTTAAGTGCTGCCCGGCCTCCCGAGGTTTCCGCCGGGAAAAATTTGAAATGGTTGAGGCCCAGATCAAGACCCTGCATAATATCGCCCGCGTTGGCTATGCCGGGCAAGAAGGGAATGCCGCTGGCTATCGCTGCTGACCCCAAGGATTCGGTCAAACCCGGCGAGACGATAAATTCCGCGCCTGCCGACAGGGCTTTGTCGAGTTCGACGCCGTTGGTGACTGTGCCAGCTCCGACAATCGCCCCGTCCACAGACCGCATCGCACGGATAACATCCAGCGCCGCGCCAGTGCGCAGCGTTACTTCCAGCACCCGCAGCCCACCAGCGACCAGCGCGGTCGCCAATGGCACAGCATCATTGGCATTGTCCACCACAAGCACCGGGATCACCGGCGCGGTCCGCATGATGGCCGCGATGGCGGGTTGAGTTTCGATCATGCCGGAAATTCCTTCAAAAATGCCGCTGCCGCTCCATAAAGGCCCGGCTCTTCATGAGTCAGTTGCCAGACCGAAATGCCTTCCATCAGCGACTGGAACCGGCCCTTGGCAACTAAGCGTTCCCGAAACCCCGAAGACGGCAAATGCCGCGCAATACGGGCCCCAACACCGCCAGCAAGCACCACCGACTTTGCGCCTTGTGCCAACGCAAGGTCACCGGTCACCGCGCCTAAGCATAGGCAAAAATGGTCGAGCGCCGCCGAGGCCAGGCTATCCTGACCAGACAGAGCCAGCGTCCACAAATCCTTGTCGGAAAGCTCTGTGGCGCTCTGCCCCTGCATTTCCGCAAGAACGCCGTGGATAACCCGCAACCCCGGCCCCGACACGACCCGCTCTACCGAGACCCGGC
This sequence comes from Parasphingorhabdus sp., assembly GCA_041740435.1. Taxonomy (GTDB): domain Bacteria; phylum Pseudomonadota; class Alphaproteobacteria; order Sphingomonadales; family Sphingomonadaceae; genus Parasphingorhabdus. Next base: position 852 of record JBGSLY010000350.1, on the reverse strand, counting down.
GATGTTGTTCGCGCAAATGGGCCAGCATCCGATCTTCGATAGCGTCAAGCGGAGCAAAATCGATATGCCCGCCCTCGGTTTCATTGACGAAATAATTGCCGTCATGGCGCAGGATATGGGCCACACCCAAACCGGTCCCCGGCCCAATGACCGAAATGGTGCCGCTTTGCGTCAGCGGCTCTTTTGGCCCACAAATATGGGCAAAATGTCCAGCATCCATCTGTGCCGCCGCATGGCCGACCGCACCAAAATCGTTGATCAGCACGTGGCGGTTCAGCCCCAGCTTCTCACGGATCAACGCAGGACGGATCATCCAGCTGGAATTGGTAAAGTAAATCACATCACCCTGCACCGGTCCGGCAACTGCTATCGCGCCGTCTTTGGGCAGGCTACGGCCAATATCATCGGCGTAAGATTCCCATGCAATTTGCAGGCTGGGATGATCGGCACTCTTCAGTGTCCTTTGGTCGTCGAGTGCGACAACCCTGCCCTGCTCGACCCGGGCAATGGCAAATCGGGCATGCGTGCCGCCAATATCGGCGACGATCATCTCATCAATATTTTCGATTGGCATTGTCATAGTCCGGCCTCATGCAACATTGCTGACCCGCCTTTTTCCGCAGGATCGCTGTGGTGACGCAGCATCGCAAACAGCTCGCGGCCCGTTCCCAGCGCGGGCGGAGGAGCGGCCGCCTGATCGCGTGCCGCCCATTCGGCATCATCGACCAAGGCCGTTAGCTCTCCATTCTGAGCGCAAACCCGAACCAGATCACCATCGCGTAATTTACCAAGCGGCCCGCCATGATAAGCTTCTGGAGATACATGGATGGCCGCTGGAATCTTGCCGCTGGC
>JBGSLY010000349.1:0-4122 GCA_041740435.1 Parasphingorhabdus sp. | reverse complement strand
CCGGGCCTATTATTGGGAGCGCGACGGGCATATTTTCGATGGCGGCCCCACTGTGATCACCGATCCCCCCTGTTTGCAGCAATTGTGGGAACTCACCGGTCACGACATGGCGCAGGATGTGACGCTGATGCCGGTCATGCCCTTTTACCGCCTGAACTGGCCCGACGGCACCAATTTCGATTATTCGAATTATGAAGCTGGGTTGAACGCAGAGATTGCCAAGCTCAATCCAGAGGATGTTGCGGGATATAAAAAATTTCTCGCCTATTCCGCCGGGGTCTATGAAGAAGGCTATGTCAAGCTTGGCACCAAGGCGTTTCTGGACTTTGCCAGCATGATCAAAGCCGCGCCCGCACTGGCCAAATATCAGGCCTGGCGCTCGGTCTATTCCATGGTCTCCTCGTTCGTCAAAAGCGAGAAGCTGCGCGAGGCGCTTAGCTTTCACACCCTGCTGGTTGGCGGCAATCCGATGAACACCAGCGCGATTTATGCGCTGATCCACAAGCTGGAAAAAGACGGCGGCGTCTGGTTTGCCAAGGGCGGCACCAATATGCTCATCGCCGGGATGGTCCGGCACTTTGAGCGGCTGGGCGGCACGGTCCGGCTGGGCGACGCGGTTACCAAAATCGACACCGTCGGTGACCGGATCAGCGGCATCACGACCGCCAGCGGGTTTCAAGACAGTTTCGATGCGGTCGCCAGCAATGCCGATATTATGCACAGCTACCGCGATCTGCTCGGCTATTCGCGCCGCAGTGCCAAGATGACCGCCTCGCTGGAACGCAAGAAATTCTCGCCCTCGCTGTTCGTCGTCCATTTCGGGATGGAGGGCACATGGCCGGGCATTCCGCACCACATGATCCTGTTCGGCCCCCGCTATAAAGGACTGCTCGACGATATTTATACCAACGGTGTGCTGGCACAGGATTTCTCGCTCTATCTGCACCATCCGACCATTACCGACCCGTCGATGGCCCCTGCGGGCAAATCTACCTTTTACGCGCTCGCGCCCGTGCCCAATCAGGGCAAGCTGCCGATCGATTGGGCGGAAATGGGGCCGATTTTGGAAAAGCGGATTTTGGACGAGATTGGCCATCGGTTGATCCCGGATATTCACAACCGTATCACCACCAAATTTCACTACAGCCCCGCGGATTTCGGGCAGGACCTGAACGCCTATCTGGGCAGCGCCTTTAGTTTGGAGCCTGTGCTGACCCAGAGCGCGTGGTTCCGGGTGCACAACCGGGATGATGTCATTCCCAATCTCTATTTCGTCGGCGCTGGATCGCACCCGGGGGCGGGCATCCCCGGTGTGGTCGGCAGCGCCAAGGCGACGGCGGAATTGATGATCGAAGATCTGGGATGAGGGACGCGCTGGTCGCGCAGGCGCAGGCAAGTATCGTCAAAGGATCAAAATCCTTCGCGCTTGCCTCCCGCCTGTTTGACCGAAAGACGCGGGAGCGGGCGTGGCTGCTCTACGCTTGGTGCCGGGCGTGCGATGATCTGGCCGATGGACAGGATCATGGGCATACTATGTCGGTCGTTGACGATGCGGCGGACAGGGTCGCGCGCATCCAGCATCTGACCGACCGCGCCTATGCCGGAGAGCAAACCGGCGAAATGGCCTTTGATGCGCTGGGTCTGGTCGCGGCGGAATGCGCGATTCCCAAACGCTTTGCCGATGATGTGATTGCCGGCTTTCGGCTTGATGCCGATGGTTGGCGGCCGACAAATACCGATGATCTTCTGCAATATTGCTATCATGTGGCGGGCGCGGTCGGCTGCATGATGGCGGTGGTGATGGGCGTGGACCCTGAGGATGAGGCAACGCTCGACCGGGCCTGCGATTTGGGGCTGGCGTTTCAGCTCGCGAATATCGCCCGCGACGTGGCCGAGGATGCCGGGGCAGGGCGCTGTTACCTGCCAAAGCAATGGTTGGCTGCAAACGGCGTTGACGCTGCCGATGTGATGCACCCGGCCCACCGGCAGGGTCTGGAGGCATTGGTGGCGCGATTGTGCGATCTGTCTCAGGCCTATGAGCAATCGGCCAAGACGGGGGTTGCCGCGCTCCCCTATCGCTCCCGCTGGGCGGTATTGGCGGCGGCCGGGATTTACGGCGACATCGCCCGCAAGGTGAAGGCCAGCGGTGGCGCGTCCCTTGAACAGCGCGTCGTCACGAGCCGCCGACGCAAGCTGCTGTCGCTGGTCAAAGCCGGTGTCCAGTCGCTGGGTCCGAACAAGCCTATCCCTCGAACCGACCTATGGTGCCGCCCGTTCGATTAGCTTTTGCGTTCCCACGAAAACCGCTTAATCCTCCGCGCTATCATCGGCGACCGGTAGCAAAATCGTAAAACTAGCGCCGCCATTTGGAAGGTTTTTCGCCGTTACCGATCCCCGGTGCCGTTCGACCACCTGTGCGACGAAATTTAGGCCAAGCCCGGTGCCTTTAACCCCTGCGCGTGCTCCGTCCCGGGTGCCGGCAAAGCGCTGGAATAGCGATGCGATCATTTCATTCGCGACCCCGGGGCCTTGATCGGAAATGGCTATCGAAACCATTTCTGTGCCCGAACCGGTGGGCCGATCCAGCGCGATCGATACGGTTCCATTGTCGGGGCTGTATTTGATGGCATTGTCCAGCAAATTGACGAACGAACGGTACAGGCTGGAAGGTTCACCATGAACGAAAGCGCTATCGGATCGGTCATCAATGACACATGCAATCTGTCGAGCTTTGGCAAGCGGCCAGACGTTGTCGCTGGCTTCATTGACAATATCTGCGATCAGCACATCTTCCCCCATAAACTCCTGTGCCTTCATTCGGGCCAAATCGACAAAATTGTCCGCAAGCGCCAATGTTCTTCGGGCATGTGTAGCGATTCGGCGGGCTTGGTCTTCGGACGGACGATCCTGCAGCAGCGCCAATATCGCTGCTTGCGGCGCGCGCATGTCGTGGGACAGCAGCTCCAGCACCTCTTCCCGTTCCTCCGCAGCCGCAGCAAGTGCAGTGATATTGGCCAGATAGTGAATGTGGCCACGAAGCTCACCGGTATCGGTCAGGACCGGCGCCCGGCGCAGGGCAAACACTTCCCCGGTGCGTGATGTAAAGTGCACATATTCATGGTCGCCCGTCGGATGCGGTTTTGCCAGATATTCGCGCACGGCACCCAAATGGTCTTCGTCAACGATGCGGCTTAACATGGTATCCACGTCCAAATTGAGCGCATCATCGCCGATTCCAGCCTCAGCCAGCTTGTTGATGAAACTGACCCGTCCATCCAGATCAGTGATGAACATCGGATCAGGTAAGTTGGCCAGAGCATCGCTGATGAACCGCCGCAAATCGCGGGTATAGGCGATGGCATAGCCCAGCTGTTCGGCCTGTCCGGTGACGATATCCACTGGCCCCAATTGCGGTCCCAGAATGGGGATGTCCGACGGTCCGCTGCGGAAATTTTGCAGTTCTGTGTCCATGAAATTGCTGGTCGCCTGCAACCGCCGCCAACCCCATAGCGGATATACTAAGGTCAAGACCAACAGCGCTGCACCCGGCGGGAACCAGATCCGGTTGTTAAGCAACAGCACCGACAGGGCAAGCAAAAGCGCTATCATAGGCGCTAGCATCAACAGTGTCGTGCGCGGTTTCCAGCGCCAGAAACCGACCAGCAGCACCCACACCGCGCCTAGCGATACCGCCAGCTGCCCGGGTTTTGGCATCGGGGAGATAAAGCCCTGATTGCGAAGCGCGCTCAAGCCATTGGCCATGATCTCGACACCAGGCATCGTCGCTTGACGATCCCCCGGGACCGGAAATTGGTCGCCCAGCCCATTGGCAACTGCGCCCACCAACAGTATTTTTCCTTTTAGAAAAGCCGACGGCACTTCGCCTTCGGCAACGCTGGCGAAGGAAATAGTCTGAAAGCTGTTCCGCTCCGCAAGGGGCAAAAGTTGGCTGCTGTTGCACGGCGCCTTGGACGCTTCCGATGGACCGTTTCGGGTGGCACGGTACACCCGCTCCATCAAATGCAAATAGCGCGGTTCCGACTTTTCGTCGGAAAAGCAAAGGGTAAACCGCCGGATCATTCCGTCGTCATCGGCGGGCAGAGTGACATGACCCAGCCCGCT
>JBGSLY010000348.1:0-1535 GCA_041740435.1 Parasphingorhabdus sp. | reverse complement strand
GCCAAGGCGCTGCGCCAGCGGCTCGATGCCCTGCTTCCCGCTGGCCTTGGCCCGTTGTCAGAACGCCTTTTTGCCGCCAGACCGCGAATCGCCGCGCGCTGGGGTGACCCCTCGGCCCGGCGGCGAGCAATAGACGATGCGCTTTCGGAAGGGGGCGCGCTCGATCCTTTGGCCGATCTACCCGCCGATGCGGTGGATCAGTGGCTGGAGCGGACGGACGAGGCCTATGCGGGCAGCGAAATCGTCGAAATTCTCCTTACCAGCGCCGATCCCGACGATCTGACCCTCAAACAAGCCCGGATTTTGGGCCGCGCCGACACGCTCTATGCCATGCCCGATGTCCCCGAAGCCATTCTGGCCCGCGCCCGCGCCGATGCGGTGCGCCATGTGGGACAGGCTTTGCCAGAGACTTTGCCGGGGGGAGTTACGGTATTGATCGGGATGGTAGCTGAATGAATCAAGCGGTGCTGACTATGACCACCAAGCTCAGCCTGCTGGGCAACGGCGACATTATTCAGGTGCTGCAAACTGCTCTCACCCCCGCATTTTTGTTGGTCGGCCTAGGTGCGATGCTGCAGCTTTTCGCCGGACGGCTGGCCCGGATTGTCGACCGATCCCGCGATTTACAGGCAGAATTTGGTTCGACCGAGGGCGAGGCGCATCAACTGGTGGTTGATGAGCTACGCGATCTGCAAAAGCGCATCCATATCGTCAACAGCGCGATTTTTCTGGCGTCCAGCAGCGCGGCAACGGTGTGCGTATTGATCGGATTGCTGTTTTTCATGGCGACCAGCAGCCTACCACTGGCCGATGTGGTGGCGGGCGCGTTTATTCTGGCAATGGGGTTGATGGCTCTCGCGTTGGTCCAGTTTATCCGTGAAGTGCGCATCGCCATCGCCGATATCATGATTCGTGAGGCTTTTCTGGAGATTGAAGACAAGACCCGAACGTAAGATCATTCCTCATCGCCATAAATCGCGACCGTCTGCGCGCCGCTGCTGTCCGCCTTGGCGCGGTACATGCCGGGGGAGTTAAAGCTCCAGCCGAGCGTGCCATCGGCCCCGGCGACGATCACCCCGCCATCGCCGCCCAGAGCGCCCAGTTCCTTGATCACATGATCGGCGGCCAGTTGCGGGCTTTCGCCGGTAAAGCGAATCCGGGCGCAGATTTCATGGGCGACACCCAGCCGGATGAAATATTCACCCGATCCGGTGGCGGAAACGGCGCAGGCGCGGTTGTCGGCATAGGTGCCCGCGCCAATGACCGGCGCATCGCCAATCCGGCCCCATCGTTTGCCGGTCATCCCACCGGTCGAGGTCCCCGCCGCCAAATTGCCCTTGGCGTCACGCGCCGCCGCACCGACGGTGCCGAATTTGTGATGCGTATCGGCGGCGCTGACCTGCTTGGCCTTGAACTCCTGCAACTGTCTCCAGCGCAGGGGCGTCGCAAAATAATCGGAATCGGCCTGTTCCAGACCCTGTTCACGCGAAAACCGGTCGGCCCCGTCGCGGGCCAGCATCACATGCGGGCTGCCG
>JBGSLY010000347.1:0-7458 GCA_041740435.1 Parasphingorhabdus sp. | reverse complement strand
ATCACTGGTGATGTCGGTGCCGGTAAGACCACTTTGGTTGGCCATTTGATGGCGACTATTGATCGTGCTCGATTGACGGCGGCGAATATCGTCACCTCAAAGCTGGAAAGCGGCGAAGTAGTGTCGATGGCGGCGCACCATTTCGGCATGGATATCCAGCATATGGACAAGGGCCAGATTTTGGCCAGCTTCGAGGATTTTCTGCATCACGAAGCGCGCGAAGGCCGCCGCTGTTTGCTGATCGTTGATGAGGCGCAGAATCTCTCTGCCGGTGCTCTGGAAGAGCTGCGTATGCTCTCCAATTTCCAGCTGGGCGGACAGTCTTTGCTGCAGATTTTCCTGCTCGGACAACCCGAATTTCGGGATATGCTGCAACGCTCACCAGCGCTGGAGCAACTTCGTCAGCGAGTGATTGCCCAGCATCATCTGGAGCCTATGGGCCGGGAAGAAATCGAGCCCTATGTGCTGCATCGTCTGGCGATCAGCGGTGCCATGGGGCGGCCGCAGTTTTCGTCCGATGTCTTTTCCATCGTCTATGGTGAGACCAGAGGGGTACCGCGCAAAATCAACACGTTGATGAGCCGTATCCTGCTGATGGGTGCGGTCGAAGAAGCCGATATGATCGATCACCGCATCATCAATCAGGTGCTGATGGATCTTCGCGGGGACAATCAGATGGCGAAATTTGATGACCCTGATCCCGATTTGGCTCCAGCGCAGACTTTTGCGCCTCAGCCGCAAGCCGCGCCGGTTCATAGCGAAAACATCAATGCCGTACCCGGTTCGCCGCTGATGACGAAAAAGGCACCCGCGCGACAAGATGACTATGTACCCGCAGTCCCGATCCATGCGGTTGCAGAACCCGTCACGGTTGCGATCCCTGAACCTGTGCAGCATGCACCGGAGCCGGCTTATGCACCTGTGCAACCTGCACCGCCCGTGTATGCGGTGCGCGAACCGGAAGTCACTCCTCAGCCGGCCGTTGTGCCGCCATCGGTCCATGACCGGACAACTTCCAATCGGATCGACATTCTGTCCAAACGGCTTTCGATGATGGAAACCCGGGCCATGGGACAGGAAGAAAATCTGCAACGTGTATTGGTTATGCTGATAGAATGGGTCGATAGCGAGATCCAGAACAGGGACGTGTATGCAAATGCAGGGCGAGCAGCTTGATCCAAAGCCGCATTCGAAAGCGACGCTCAACGCTCTGTCGGTCGATATCGAGGACTGGTTTCAGGTCGGCGCCTTTGAAACGGTGATCCGCCGGTCCGATTGGGATTCGTTGCCCTGCCGGGTCGAGCCCAATACCGATGCGGTCTTGGCCCTGTTCGCCGATTGCGGCGTTACTGGCACATTCTTTACTCTAGGTTGGGTGGCGGAGCGTTATCCGGCGTTGATCCGGCGGATTGCCGATGCGGGCCATGAAGTGGCCAGCCATGGTTATGACCATGCGCGGGTGTTTACTTTGACCCCGGAACAGTTCGCCGCCGATTTGGAGCGCACGCGCAAGTTGCTGGAAGATGCAGGCGGACAGCCGGTGACCGGCTATCGCGCGCCCAGCTTTTCCATCGACCAACGCACGCCATGGGCGCACAGTATATTGGCGGAGCAAGGCTATGCGTATTCCAGCAGCGTCGCACCTATCGCGCATGACCATTATGGCTGGGCGTCATCGCCGCGCTTTGGCTGGCGGCCTGTGGCCGATTCTGCCCTGATCGAACTGCCGGTAACAACCGCCGAGTGGGTCGGGCGGCGCTTCGCAGCGGGTGGGGGAGGGTTTTTCCGCCTTTTGCCTTACGCGCTATACCGGGCTAGCATTCGGCAAGTGCACCAGCGCGATGAACAAGGCGCGATTTTCTACTTTCATCCCTGGGAAATCGATCCCGAACAGCCCCGGCAAAATGATGCGCCGATGAAATCAAAGCTGCGGCACTATACCAACCTGTCGGTGATGGAGAGCAAACTGAAACGGGCGCTGAAGGAGTTTCGTTGGGGCCGCGTCGATCAATTCGCCCAACTGCAATCGGCGCGAACGCCATGAAAATGGAGACCCGAATTTCTGCAGTGACAATCATCACGGTCGAGCGAGAAGATGATCCTCGGCTCTCGATGATCGAGGCCTATGCGCAGGACCATGCGCTCGGCACTGCGTTCCATCGTCCAGCATGGGTGATCGGAACGGCCAAGGCCACTGGGCACGAGTGGCGGTATTTGCTGGCCGAAGATCATTTGGGACACGTTCGCGGTGTCTTGCCGCTAACGCTGATCCATTCTGCGCTATTTGGCCGTGCCTTGGTGTCCAGCGGCTTTGCCGTCGGCGGCGGTATCTTAGCCGATGGCGAGACAGAAGCACAAATGCTGGCCGATGCCGCTTGGCAGTTTGCAGAGGTCAATAGCTGTCCTTCGGTCGAACTGCGCGGCGGACTATTGCCGGGGCAGGGGTTTCAGCTGCACGGCGATATCTATGCGGGTTTTGCGACCGATCTTGCAGATAGCGACGAATCGCAGCTGCTCGCCATTCCCCGCAAACAGAGGGCGGAAATCCGTAAGGGTCTGGACAAGGGACTGGATATCCGGATCGGCAACGGCACATCCGACCGCCGCGACCATTATGCGGTCTATGCCGAAAGTGTCCGCAATCTGGGCACTCCGGTATTTCCGAGGGCGCTTTTCGAAGCCGTGCTGGACGGATTTGGCGATGACGCCGATATCCTGACGGTATCGCACGTCGGAACGCCGGTCGCCAGCGTGCTCAGCGTGTATCACAAGGGCGTGGTCATGCCCTATTGGGGCGGCGGCACATGGGCGGCGCGGGGTCTGCGCGCCAATGATGTGATGTATTATGCGCTGATGAACCATGCGCGGGGCAGGGGATGCACGCGTTTCGATTTCGGTCGCTCCAAATTGGGCACCGGGGCCTTTGCGTTCAAGAAAAATTGGGGCTTTGAACCCGAGTCCTTATCTTATGCGGTGCGAACCGCCGATGGCGCGGCGATGCGCGATGTTAATCCGATGAGCCCCAAATACCGTCTGCAAGTGGCGCTGTGGCAGCGGCTACCGCTCGCCATCGCCAACCGGTTGGGGCCGATGATTGCCAAGGGTTTGGGGTGATGCACCGGATTTTATTTCTGGCCCACCGTGTGCCATGGCCCGCCGACCGGGGCGACAAAATCCGCTCGCACCATATTTTGCGGCGCTTGCTTGAACTGGGCGAAGTGCATTTGGCTTGCATGGCCGACACGTCGGCGGAGCGCGATGCAGAGCATCCGATGCGCCGCCAACTGGCCTCCTTTTTTGCTGCCGTTCGCACAAAGCCGCAATGGCGGGCAGGGGTTGAGGCAGTAATGTCGTGCAAGCCGGTGTCGCTGACGGCATTCTACGACTCTGCGCTGGCGGCGCATGTGGACGGTCTGGTCGCGCGCGGCGAAATCGATACGATTTTTGTCTTCTCGGGGCAAATGGCGCAATATGTTCCGCCCAATTTTGCCGGGCGATTGATCATCGATTTCGTCGATGTCGATAGCGCCAAGTTCGAAAGCTATGCCAAGGTCGCATCTGGCCCAATGGCTTGGGTGAACGCCCGGGAGGGCCGAATGTTGTCGCGCTTTGAACATGATATGGCCCGACGGTCGGAAACCAGCCTGTTGGTTAGCGAAGCGGAAGCAGAACTGTTCCGACGCCGGAGCGGGCTATCTTCGCCCAAAGTGGAGGCCATGGGCAATGGGATCGACCTCGATTTCTATCAGCCGCAAGTTAGTTTCAGCATGGCAGATGACGCCCCGCTCATCGTCTTTACCGGCCAGATGGATTATCGCCCCAATGTCGAGGCGGTTGCGAGCTTTACCCATGAGGCTATGCCTCAAATTTTGACGCAATATCCGAAAACCCGCTTCGCCATTGTCGGTCGCGCACCGACGGCGGCGGTCCAGAAGCTGCATGGAGTTCATAATACTGAGGTAATCGGCGCGGTTGATGATGTCCGCGATTGGCTGAGCAAGGCCGATATAGTTGTCGCACCCTTGCGGATTGCGCGGGGTATTCAGAACAAAGTACTGGAAGCGATGGCGATGGCGAAACCAGTGGTAGCCTCAACCGCGGCTTCCGAAGGGTTGAGGGTCACTGATGGCAGCGACCTCTTGGTCGCACAGGACCCGGCGCAAGAGGCAGCGCATGTGCTTTCCCTTTTAAACGACCGGCGTTTTGCGGCGCAGATGGGTCATGCGGCCCGGCAAACAACAGAACGCCTGTATAGCTGGAGCAGTCAGTTGGCGCTGCTCGGCTCGCTTTTTCCCGAACCCTGCCTTGCGGAGGCTGCGGAATGACCAGTATCGCCCTTAAAAACCCTGAAAGTGCCTCGGTCACCTCTGGTAATGCGGCGGTCTGGCAGGTCCATTTGCGCTATTTGGCGCTCGCCGCCTCCGCGATAGCCGCCATTTTCTGGCGCGACCTCTGGGCAATGCTGCTGACGTGGTGGAATGTTTCAACTTACAACCATTGCCTGTTGGTGCTGGTGATTCTGGGATGGATCGTGGTCCAGCGCAAACCCGATTTAGCCAAGCTCACGCCCGGTATCTGGCCTCTGGCGGTGATTTGGGTTGGCGGCGGAGCCTTTGCGTGGTTGCTTGGTGACGCGGCGGGCATCGCCTTTGCGCGGCAAACGGGCTTGATTGTGATGTTCCAAGGGGCGATCATGACGCTGCTGGGCCGTGATGTGTCGCGCGGTCTGATGTTCCCGCTTTTCTACAGCCTGTTTCTCATCCCCTTTGGTGAGGAACTGGTGCCTGCGCTACAGGTCATAACCGCCGATTTGACGATGCTGTTCCTCGGCTGGTCGGGTATTCCGGCGCATATGGAGGGTGTTTTTATCACCACGCCCACCGGCTATTTTGAAGTGGCTGAGGCTTGCTCCGGGGTCAAATTCCTGATCGCGATGATCGCCTATGGCGCGCTGGTCGCGAATATCTGTTTCCAGCGCTGGTCGCGGCGAATTGCCTTTATGGCATTGTGTATTGTGACCCCGATCATCGCGAATGGTATCCGCGCTTTTGGCACCATTTATATCGCGCACCATACGGGAATCGAATTTGCCGCCGGCTTTGACCATGTGTTTTACGGCTGGTTCTTCTTTGCCTTTGTCCTTTTCGTCGTGATGGCGAGCGCTTGGAAGTTCTTCGACCGGCGGATCGATGATCCGATGATCGACGCTGAAGCAATCCGCTCGGATTACGCCAGCAAACTGCCACTCCGGTTTGCATTTCCGATTTTATTGACGCTTGCCGCCTTGCCATGGATGTGGAGTGCCAGTGTCGCGGCGTCCAGTTCGGAGGTGCCGGACCGCATCGCTTTGCCCGCCGTCAAAGGATGGGACGTTGTTGACTACCGCCCGCAATTTGACTGGCAGCCCCGTTTCGATGGGGCGAGCCACACCCTGCTGGGTCGGTATCGCAATGTAGCGACTGGACAGGAGGCCGATCTGGCGATTGCGGTGTTCGACCGGCAGCAAGATGGCCGTGAAATTGTCGGCTATGGGCAAGGGGCTTTTGATCCCGAAACCCCCTGGTCATGGTCACGCGACACGGCGCATCCTAAGGACGGTAGCGCCTTGCAAATCATCGCCCCCGGTCCGGTGATGCGCGAAGTGGTCAGTTTCTACCGCGTCGGCGACATAGTGACGGGCAGCGCCACCAAGGTGAAGCTGGAGACGATCCGCACCAAATTGCTGGGCGGACAGCAACAGGCGGCGGCGATTTTGGTATCAGCGGAGCAGCGCAATGGCGATAATCCTCGCACGGCTATCGACGCTTTTCTAAAAGACATGGGATCGCCGAAAATTCTGGCTGACCGCATGGCCTTAATGGACTAGGCGAGCGCCATGTGCGGCATTACCGGAATCTTTCATTTGGAAACGGCAAAGCCGATTGACCCGGCGCGGCTGGAGAAAATGACCGACAGCTTGCTGCACCGCGGGCCGGACGGGTCGGGATATTGGATTGGTCCCGGCATCGGCTTTGGGCATAGGCGATTGGCGATCATCGATCTGGAGGGCGGCGTTCAGCCAATGGCGAGCCCCGACGAGGCACAGGTGATTTGCTTCAACGGAGAGATTTACAATTTCCAGGACGTGCGTGCCGAGCTGGAAGCGCGCGGGCATAAGTTCCTGACGCACAGCGATACCGAAGTGATCCTGCACGCATGGCGGCAATGGGGGGAGGACTGTGTCCAGCGCCTCAACGGCATGTTCGCCTTTGCGATTTACGATCAGCGGACCCAGTCGCTGTTCCTCGCGCGCGACCGCTTGGGGGTGAAGCCGCTGTTCTATGCGTCCTTATCGGATGGCAGCGTGATTTTCGGCTCTGAGCTCAAGGCTTTGCTGGCCCATCCGCTGCTGCGCCGGGAACCGGACATACGCGCGGTCGAAGATTTTATGGCTTTTGGCTATGTGCCCGATCATATTTCGCTGCTGAGCGGGGTCAAGAAATTGCCTGCCGGTCACACTTTGACACTGGTGCGCGGCAAACCGATGCCCGAACCTGTGCGTTATTGGGACATGGATTTCGGCAATCGCAGCAACGCGAAGGCGGGCGATCTGGAAGAAGAAATGCTGGCGCTGATGCGCGATGCGGTGCGGCTGCGGATGATTGCCGATGTACCGCTGGGTGCGTTCCTGTCGGGCGGGGTCGACAGCAGCAGCGTCGTCGCGCTGATGGCGGAAATCAGCCGCCAACCGGTCAACAGCTGCTCGATTGGTTTTGATCACAAGGCGCTTGACGAAAGCGACTATGCAAACACAATTGCCGAGCGGTTCAAGACCAATCACAAATCCCGCATTGTTGCCGCCGATGATTTCGGCTTGATCGATACACTGGCCGACCATTTTGACGAACCCTTTGCCGATGGGTCCGCTTTGCCAACCTACCGTGTGTGCCAATTGGCGCGGGAGGATGTCACGGTTGCGCTTTCGGGTGATGGCGCGGATGAGGCGTTTGCCGGGTATCGCCGCCATGTTTTTCACCATGCCGAAGAGCGCGTGCGGGGTTTCCTGCCGCAGGGTCTGCGCGGGCCGGTACTTGGCGGACTGGGCAAGATCTGGCCCAAGGCCGATTGGGCCCCGCGTCCGTTCCGCGCCAAATCGACGCTGCTGTCGCTCGCCCGCACCGGGCCGCAGGGTTATGCCGAGGCAGTGGGTGTGACCAGCCCTGCACTACGAAACGGCCTCTATTCGCCAGAGATGCAGCGGCGTCTGACAGGCTATGCGGCGGAAGACCATATGGCCCAGCTTATGGAAAATGCCCCGGCGCGTTCGGGACTGGATCAGGCGCAATATGCCGATATGAAAATGTGGCTGCCCGGTGACATCTTAACCAAGGTCGATCGGACCAGCATGGCGGTCAGCCTGGAAGCACGCGAGCCGCTGCTCGACTATCGCCTGATGGAATTTGCCGCGCGATTGCCGGA
>JBGSLY010000346.1:0-1781 GCA_041740435.1 Parasphingorhabdus sp. | reverse complement strand
TGACCAGCACCTGCGCCGCACCACACATCGCCACGGCCGCATGGATCGCCGAACGGTCGTTGTCGGTCAGATCCAGACTATCCTTGCGCATCAACTGGGTCACCGTATGCGAGACATAGACGTTATTTTCGCGCAGGATATCGGGAAGCGCGGTCGGGCCAATCTGATATTCCGACAAGGCGTCGAAATACACTTTGTCGATGGTGCCGCCGGTGGTGAAAATCGCGATCATCAGGCGCATTTGTCCAGAACGGGAAACGCGGGCATGCCATCGGGCGCAGGGAACGGCGCCGCAAAAGTAAATGCTGCCGCGGTCGGTCCGTTAAGTGCAATCCGCTCAATGGCCTCTAGCCCCTCCTCCACCGTCGGCAGGTGCCCCAGGGGTATCCACCAAAGCGCCTGATACACATCTATTTGCTCCATCCATTCCCTGCGGCGGCGCATGATCGCCAAGTGACTGGAGTTGCGATAGACAAAGTTGCCCAAAGCCTCGATGCTCGACCACACGGACATATTGACCGCCAGATTGGGATCACCCGCCACCGCATCGATATCAATCGCATCATTGTCCGCCCCGACCAGACGCCAGACAAAGCCCGGTGCTGCCTCTGCCGCCGCATTGACGGGGTCTAGAGAGTCCATAAATTCCACATTGGCTGGATCATTCTTCGGACGTTTAAAACGGGCGATATTGATTTGTGCCAGATGAAACCCGCTCATGCCAAGGCCTCGGCGATCAATTTGCGGCTATTGTCGATCCCGTATAGCGCAATAAAGCTACCCATACGCGGACCCTGTTCGCTGCCCAACAAGGTTTCGTACAGCGCCTTGAACCAGTCGCGCAGGTTTTCAAACCCGCCGTCTTTGCCAATGGCATAGACGATATTCTGGATATCCTCCGCCGATGCTTCCAGGGGAAGCGCGGCCAATTCGCCGTCAAGCCGCTGCAATGCCGCAACCTCCACCCCTTCCGGTTTGCGCTTTTGCAAGGTCGGCGCAACAAAGTCGCGGGTATAGGCCAGCGCGTTGTCGATCAGGCCGTCGAGTTCGGGATAAGCCTCTGCACTCGCGTCGGGGGCATAGTTGCGCAGATAGGCCCAGACCTGATCCTTGTCCGCTTCCCCCATCACCCCGCACAGATTGAGCAGCAGACCATATGTCACCGGGATGCTCGCGTCCGGCGCCTTTCCATTGTGGATATGGTGCACCGGATTGCCCAGGCGCTTGTCGGCCTCTTGCCCATGCCATTGTGCACGGAACTGAAAATATTCGTCGACCGCGCGCGGGATCACCCCGATGTGCAGTTGCTTTGCGGCCTTGGGTTCGCGGTACGCATAAAAGGCCAGACTGTTTTCGCTGCCGTATTTCAGCCATTCCTCGATCGACAGGCCGTTGCCCTTGGACTTGGAAATCTTCTCGCCCTTGTCATCAAGGAACATTTCGTAAATCAGGCCCTCGGGCTTTTGCCCACCCAAGACCCGCGCAATCTTACCCGATTGCACGCCGCTGTCGGTCAGGTCCTTGCCGTACATTTCATAATCGACGCCCAGCGCGACCCAGCGCATCGCCCAGTCGACCTTCCATTGCAGCTTTGCGCCGCCGGAAAAAATGCAATGCTCGATGCGCTCGCCATCATCCTCGAACGCGACCAGCCCTGCCGCGGCATCGACCACCGTGACCGGAACCTGCAGCACATGGCCGGTCTTGGGACTGATCGGCAGCACGGGCGAGTAGGTTGCCTGCCGCTCCTTGCCCAAAGTCGGCAGCATGATGTCCAGTAT
>JBGSLY010000345.1:0-3813 GCA_041740435.1 Parasphingorhabdus sp. | reverse complement strand
CGCAGCGGGTGCGGGTGGTGCCGACTTCGGTCGGATCAGCCTCTATGACGTCAGCCGCCGCGCCGTCATCGGGGTTGGCAACCCAGCGGCGCATCGCATCGCCCAGCGGACCCTTGTCGCTCTTTGCCCGCTCGGTAAAATAGGCCTTGGTGACTTCGTTGAGCATTGGCGTAAAGCGGTGCGCCTCCAACCGTTTCAGCGCGCCGGCCAGCTCGTAAATCGCATTATCGGGACGCGGGCGAGAGCTGTGCCCGCCGGGATTGGTCACCGAAAAGCTATAGCTGCGATAGGTTTTTTCCGCCGCCTGAATGCCAAAGCCCAAGGGCGTTCCGTCGGCCAGAAACCCGCCGCCGCCCGCATCGCTGTTGAGCGCATATTCGGCCTCGACCAGATCGCGCCACTGGGTCGTGGCCAGCTCCGCGCCCTTGCCGCTGGTTTCCTCGTCCCCGGTAAACAGCACAATAATGTCGCGTTTCGGCTGGAACCCCTCTTTTTTGAGCCGCAGCAACGTCATGGTGATCGCCAGCATCCCGGCTTTGTTATCGTTGGTGCCGCGTCCGTAATAATAGCCGCCTTCCTCGCGGAACACGAACGGGTCAAAGCTCCAATCGGCAGGCAAAGCCTCAACCACATCCATATGCGCCATCAGCAGGATGGGTTTCTGCTTGGGTTTGCCAGCAGCCTTCCATCTCAGGATCATCGTCTGGGTATCGGTGTGATCCTTGACGGTAATTCCGTTCAGCCCGACCGCCTCAAACTGATCCTTGAGCAGCGCCACCAGATTCTTGACTTCGCCGCGCCCTTCGACGGTCGGGATATTGACCGCCTGCTCAAACAGCCCGCGCCCTTCCTGATGCCATTGACTGAGGGGTTCGGGGCTGAGCGGTTCGGCGGATACCGGTACGGCCAGTGCCAGCGCCGCTCCTGTGGTTAAAAACAGTTTCATGTTCATTCTCCCTCTCCGTGGCCTAACGCCAGATAGGCGTCGGATTGCATTTCGCTGAGGCGGCTGGCGGTGCGTTCGAATTCAAACGCGCCGTCACCCGCCGGATAGAGCGCGTCAGGCGCGGCGTCGGCGCTGGCCAGCAGCTTGACCTTATATTCGTACAGCGCATCGATCAACGTGACAAAGCGCGCCGCTTCGTTGCGGTTGTCCTTCGACATTTGCGGGATGCCGACGATGAACACGGTGTGGAAATGCCGCGCGATACCCAGATAATCGGTCGCGCCGCGCGCCTCTGCGCACAACCGTTTGAACGAGAAGACCGCCACCCCTTTCAGGCTCTTTGGCACATGCACGCTGCGCCCGCCCTGGATCGGCAGCTCCTCAGTCGGTACGTGCGCGGCGTCGTCGGGTGAATAGTCGGTCAGCCGGAAAAACGCCTGCCGCAGCGCCGCCGTAGCCTCCGGCCCATTGGGGACATGCCACAGCTTGGCATCGCCCAATCGGTCGCGGCGATAATCATTGGGGCCGTTCAGCGGGACGACATCAAGACGGCTTTCGAGCAGAGCGATAAACGGCAGGAAATGCTCTCGGTTGAGGCCGTTTTTATACAGGTCCTGCGGCGGGCGGTTGGAGGTCGTGACAATCGTCACCCCCGCCTCAATCAGCGCGGTGAACAGCCGCGACATGATCATCGCATCGGCGGAATTGTTGACCACCATTTCATCGAACGCCAGCAGCCGCGCCTCCGACGCCAGCGCCTGTGCCACCGGCACCACGGGATCACCCAGTTCCTTTTTACGCTCGACATTGAGCCGTTGATGCACCTCCAGCATAAATTCGTGGAAATGCGCGCGGCGTTTGCGATTGATCGCCAAGGTTTCGTAAAACAAATCCATCAGCATCGATTTGCCGCGCCCGACCCCGCCCCACAGATAGACCCCTTTTGGCGACACCGGCTTTTTGGCAAAGGCGCGCCACAAAATGCTGCCACGCGGCGGGACGGCTTCGAGTTCCGCCTGCAGCGTTTCGAGCCGAAGCGCGGCGGCGGCCTGATCGGCATCGGCGCGGAGTTCCCCATCCGCAATCATCGTGTTGTAGCGGGCCAGAAAGCCGCTCATTTGGGAACGCGGGCCTTTTTAACGATGGCGGTGAAGCTGGCCATGGTTTCAAGCGAGGTGTCTTCAGCACCCGGCTCGCCCTGCACCACCAGCCCGCGCATGAACAGAAAGCTGCCGGTCTCCCGCGCAATTTCCACCCGCGCCTCCAGCCATTCATGCAGCCGCGCCGAGCCGGTAAAATGCGTTTGCAGTTCCACCGTCACCGACGGCGCGGCAGGACCAATGGCAAAGGCGTGCATCGCGGCGAACAACGACACATCGATAAAGCCCATCATCGTGCCGCCATGCACCGCATCGGCGAGATTGCGGTGGCGGACATCGGGCATCATCCGCACCCTGGCGATGCTGTCCGGTACACCCTCTCCGCCCCGCCGGACCATCATCAGGCCGAGCGACTGGTTATAGGTTTCGGTATGCCGCCAGTCCCAGCTCGACCAACCAGGATGATCGGCCAGCGGCTGATGCGCAAAGGGAAAAGTGCCGTCGGTCATGAAATAACGACCGCCACGAAAATCAAATATGCCGCTCGGCGGTCATCTTCTTGATCTCGGCAATTGCCTTCGCCGGGTTGAGGCCCTTGGGACAGGCGTTGGCGCAGTTCATGATGGTGTGACAGCGATAGAGCCGGAACGGGTCTTCCAGTTCGTCGAGCCGTTCGCCGGTCATCTCATCGCGGCTGTCGGCCAGCCAGCGATAGGCCTGCAGCAGGATCGCGGGGCCGAGGAACTTGTCGCTGTTCCACCAGTAGCTGGGGCAGCTGGTTGAGCAGCAAGCGCACAGGATGCATTCGTACAATCCGTCCAGCTTTTCCCGGTCCTCGGGCGATTGCAGCCGCTCCTTGCCCGACGGGGTGGTGGTGACGGTTTGCAGCCACGGCTTGATCGAGGCATATTGCGCATAAAAATGGGTGAAATCGGGGACCAGATCCTTGATCACCTCCATATGCGGCAGCGGGGTGATGCGAATCTCGCCCTTGCAATCTTCGATCGCGGTGGTGCAGGCCAGACCGTTCTTGCCGTTGATGTTCATCGCGCAAGAGCCGCAAATCCCCTCCCGGCACGACCGGCGAAAGGTCAGCGAGGCGTCCTGCTCGCTCTTCATCTTAATCAGCGCATCGAGCACCATCGGGCCGCATTCGTCGAGGTTGATCTCGAAACTGTCATAGCGCGGATTGGCGCCGCTATCGGGATCATAGCGATAGACCTTAAAATTACGCGTCTTGCCGCTGCCACTCGCGGCAAATTTCTGTCCCGACGCGCTGATCTTGCTGTTCTTGGGCAGGGTAAAGGTCGCCATTTTCAAATCCCTCTGCTGGTTGCGCCAAGGCTTAGCCAAGTTTGGGACGCGAAACAAGGTCAAGGGTGGGGGAAAATGGGGGGTAGGGAAGAGTTTATCCATATGAGATCAGCTCAACCCACCCGTTCGCCTTGAGCCCTTCGACAAGCTCAGGATGAACTTGGCCCAAAGGCCAAGTCGAGAGGCCCCGATGCAGCGCGATGTGGTTGGGTGTCTCGACTGCGCTCGACACGAACGGATCAGGGCGGTTCGCTATGCTTTCCAATAATTCCGGAAGCCCAAAGCCCTGCGCCCGCCCCAATTCCCCTCCCGTAAACGGGAGGGGTCGCCCTTGATTCTCCCCTCCCGTTTACAGGAGGGGTCGGGGGTGGGCCTGTCTTCAGCAATTGGAGTCACCCACCCCTAACCCCTCCCGCAAGCGGGAGAGGGATGATGGGGCCCACCGTGCTCCGG
>JBGSLY010000344.1:0-3712 GCA_041740435.1 Parasphingorhabdus sp. | reverse complement strand
TCGTCGAGCGATTCTTTAACAAACTCAAATATTATCGCAGAATCGCAACGCGTTACGACAAGCTCGGGTCAGCATACCTCGCCATGGTCAAACTCGCTTGCATCAGGCTCCGACTGAGGCATTATGAGTCCACGGCCTAATACGGAATGACTCTAGGAGCGACTCTACTCAGTCTCGCCTGAAATAAGCGCCGCTATCTCTTCGATAGTGCCGGTGACCAGCAGCGGCGATCCGCCGACGATACCAATCTGGGTCTGTCCGTTTTCGGCGGCGCGTAGCCACGCAATATTGCTGACCATGACCATATAGTCGCCGCCGCGGGACGGGATGTGAATGAATTGCACGATGTGTCTCCTGACCCTGACAGAGTTAGGCGGCAAAGCTGTTTATTCGATTAACGGTGCGGCGCGCACCGCGATAGTTTCAATGACCGACCCGGGCAGGAGCGCGCCCACAACGATCACCTGCTTTTCCACCAGATCAACGGGCGTGCGAAGCAATTCCAAGCGATAGGTCTGGCCATCAACGCCGTTCAGAACGAAGCCGCCCGCATCGCGCCGCAGCAATCCGGCAAATTCCTGAGGCTCGCTCATGCGATCATGCAGCGGCCAATAAGGTCTCGCTAATCTCCCACAACCGTTCCGCACTTTCCTCGTTAACCGCGTGCGGTTGTAGCAGGCGAAAACGCTGCGGTTCTTCGCCGTCCAGACCGGCGACATCGCAATCCTCGCAATACATGCCGCCTTTGTCGGCTAGCAGCGGCGAAGTTGCGGCCCAAACGGCGGTCGCCCCGCCCGCTTCGACCGATTTGAACATTTTGGCGACGTCAGGAAGCAAATTGCCCTCGGCATCGGTAAAACCCATTGCCGCGCGGTCATCGGCGGTAAGATGGCGGCCCAAATCGGTCATGATCCCGCCGGGATGAACCGAAAAGGCGCGTCCGCCAAAGCCGCGCATCCGCTTGTCAAGCGCGACCGCGAACAGGGCATTGGCGGTCTTGGCCTGACCATAAGATTCCCATTTGTCATAGGGGTCACTGTCAAACTGGATATCGTGCCAACGGATGTCGGAGCGTTTGTGCGCCGTTGAGCTAAGCGCCACAACCCGCGGTGCGCTGGCTTTTTCGAGCAGCGGCATGAGCGCCTTGGTGAGCGCAAAATGCCCCATATGGTTGGTGCCAAACTGCCCCTCCCAACCAGGACCAACGCGGAACAGCGGCGAAGCCATGACCCCGGCGTTGTTAATCAACAGATCGAGATGGTCCCATTTTTCGACCACCGCGCTCGCGAACGCCCGGACCGAGGCAATATCAGCCAAATCCATGTCCATCAGCGTGATGGTGCCCGCGACTCCGGCCAAAGTCTTGTCCGCCTTTTCGCGGTTGCGGGTGGGCACGATCACCTCCGCACCGACACTGGCCAGCGCCCGGACGGTTTCGACGCCAATTCCAGAGTAACCGCCGGTCACAATCACTTTTTTGTTGGAAAGATCGATCCCCGCGATCACCTCCATCGCGGGCGTGTCCTTGCCAAAGCCGGAACCCAAGGGGGTTTGATCGGATAGTGCCATGTTTTCTCTCCTAATATCGGTTTAAGCCAAAGCCTCACTCACCGGCACATAGGCATAGCCCAGATCATCGGCCACTGCCTTATAGGTCACATGCCCGTTCCAGACATTCAGCCCTTCGGCCAGATGCGCATCGTCAGTCAATGCCTGTTTCCAACCCTTGTCGGCAATCGCCAGTGCGTGCGGCAAAGTGACATTGTTGAGCGCATAGGTCGATGTCCGCGCGACCGCGCCGGGCATATTGGCAACGCAATAATGAACGACGCCGTCGACCACATAGGTCGGCTCGGCATGCGTGGTCGGACGGCTGGTTTCAAAGCATCCCCCCTGATCAATCGCCACATCGCACAGCACCGCACCGGGCCGCATGGTGGAGAGCATATCGCGAGTGACCAGCTTTGGCGCCTCCGCTCCGGGGATGAGCACCGCGCCGATCACCAAATCGGCCTCGGCCACGCACTCGGCCAGATTGGCCTTGTTGGAAAAGCGCGTTTTCGCTCGCGCCTCGAAATAATGGCCGAGTTGTTCCAGCACCTCCGGATTGCGGTCAAGGATGGTCACGTCCGCGCCCAGTCCCGCCGCCATCTGCGCGGCATTAAAGCCGACCACACCGCCGCCAATTACCGTGACCTTGCCGGGGGCAACCCCGGGCACGCCGCCCAGCAAAATCCCGCGACCGCCATGCGCCTTTTCGAGCGCGGTCGCGCCGGCCTGAATACTCATCCGTCCCGCGACCTGGCTCATCGGTTTGAGCAGCGGCAGCGAGCGGTTGGGGCCGGTTACGGTTTCATAGGCGATGCAAATGGCTTTGGATTTCACCAGATCGGCGGTCTGCTCCGGATCGGGGGCGAGGTGCAGATAGGTGAACAGGATTTGCCCCTCACGCAGCATTGCGCGTTCACCGGCTTGCGGTTCCTTGACCTTGACCACCATGTCGCACGATTCGAATATCGCCGCTGCGGTGTCGACCACGGTTGCCCCGGCATCGCGATATTGGTCGTCCGAAGCACCAATGCCCATGCCCGCGCCGGTTTCCACCAGCACGTCATGGCCATGCGCAGCGAGTTCGCGGACGCTTTCCGGGGTCAGACCAACCCGGTATTCATGGTTCTTGATTTCCTTGGGGGTACCGACGCGCATGGGGGGCTCCGTAAAAAGGGGTTTCAGTCGTAACCTCTATAGCCCGTTCGGCGGCAAAACGGGAATGGAATTGATGCGCCCATCCGTGAAATATTGCCCGCCTTGGCAAAATCCTTTTTACTCCCCCGACGGTGTCCGGCGCACCAACATCGGATAGGCGCAAATGCTGTCGCGCCATTGGCCTGTCACTTTGCTATGCGCCTGCATCGCCTGCACCACCACCACGCTGGTGCTGTCCAAATATTGATAGGCTGGCCGCTCCGCTTCCGGTAGCGACGTGGCGGGGCGCAGCGAGACTATCGGAATATTGCGCGCCTTATTGGCATAAAAGCCGCCGTCATCGCCCGGGGGCAGGTCGATCAGGTGCTGCAAACCGTCGATCACCCGGCCCACCACCCCATACGCAGCATCGAGATTGCGCGACGCTTCCCCGGTAATCACCGACAATTCGGTCCCGGTCCCGGTATCGGGCGGATCATAATGCGGGACCGAAACGGTGCCCCGGCAGTGGATAAGAAAACTGTTGCCTTCCTTTTGCCCCAAGGGCCAACCCGCCGCGTAGCTTGCCTTCACCTGATAGGGATCCCAGAGAAGCGAGGCGAAGTTTGGCAATTTTGCCTCGTCTTTTCGGTCTGCATTGGCAGCCGATAACGCGGCATCCAGTGCGGCGCGGTCCGCATCTGCAACGGCCCCCAGAGCGGGATTCAGAAATTCGGAGGCTGGCGGCTTTTCCAGCCCCTTGATCGGCGGCTTGTTGTCGGCATTGCCGCCAAATTGCGTCACGAAATTCGGCGCAACGCGGTAAATCTTGGTTCCGTCATACCAGCGCGCCGCCGCCATTTTCGCGACATTGCGAACATGGCCGGTGGCATAGTCTTTGGGCAAAAGCTGGATAACCACCTGTCGCTTGGCGCCATCCGCAGCGGGCGGCAGGGTGAGGATGTAGAGGTCCCCGACCGCAATATCGCGCCATGTTTCAGCAGGAGCGGCGGCCAAGACCTGCTCG
>JBGSLY010000343.1:0-2310 GCA_041740435.1 Parasphingorhabdus sp. | reverse complement strand
CGTCGAGCGATTCTTTAACAAACTCAAATATTATCGCAGAATCGCAACGCGTTACGACAAGCTCGGGTCAGCATACCTCGCCATGGTCAAACTCGCTTGCATCAGGCTCCGACTGAGGCATTATGAGTCCACGGCCTAATCTGACCTGTTGCCTCGGGGCGGTTTTCCAGCAAGGCGAGCGTGGCCGAGAATAGTGATCGCAGCTGGGACACCGAAGCGATCATTTCATCGGGACTCTCATTGTGCTCAACACAGTGACGGCAATGCACTTCGATTTCTTCGGCCAATAGCGAAAGCGCAAAAGCCCCGAACTGTAGCGCTTCGCCTTTCAGGGTATGCGCGGGCAAAATCATCGCGGCGGCATCATGATTGCGCATCGCCGCCTCGATCCGGTCCACCGACTGGTGACCGTCCGCGCGGAAATAGCCCAGAATTCGAAAAAAATGCGCACCCATGCTGCCGCGCAGTGCCGCGTAACTGTCCCAATCAATCAGGTCGGTATGGGTGTCCATCGCCGTTCCTCGCCCAAAGCGACCCAAAGGCCAATGCAAGACTTGTAACGCGGCAGATGTAAAAAGATGGTTAAGGGGAAGTGAAAAACCGCCGGGTTCTGCGGTAGGCGACTGCAATTCCTTAGGCCGCCATACGTCCATCAAATCCCTCGGTTGCCAACATAACCGTCTTGGGAATGACATGCTCTCCTGACAAATAATAGGCAATCGTCCGCCGCGACAGGCCGAGCGCTGCCGCTGCTTGATCAAGCGTGAAATCGTGGCCATCGATCCATGCGCGAAAATTCTTGGCGGACATTGTTTCGTCCGCTTGTTCGTCGGCCCATCGGCGCAATTGCGGGGCACCGAAATCTATGCCTTGCGGCCATTCCACAGACCAACAGTCTTCAGAGAGCTTTGCTGCTGAAAAGCTGTCCGGATTGGACAGAGCTACCAATGATTTGCGACTGGCAACTATGCCTTCAAAGTTGATTTTCGCCGTAAACCCGTCATCCCAAGACAGGGTCAACGCCTGTGATCCGGTTACAGAAAGTGCCGTAAGTTTGCCAAGGCTCATGCTTCGTCTCCGCTCAATTCATCCCACTTTTCTTGCAATATCGTTTGATTGTGGAACGCCCAATCGAGAGCATCCCGCAAATCAATCCGGCCCGAACTGGCAATAATTTCCAGCGTATCAATGCGTATCTGCGCCGCGCCTTCACGGCCAAGAACGTGAAAATGCGGCGGATTGTGATCGCCAAAATACATGGCAATTTCCGACGCGGCAAAGCGGATCAGGCGCGGCATTGAAACAGGGATAGTGCATTCATTGCACTTTGGCAAGCTATCCCGCAATTTCAGAACAAGCTAAGACCTATTCCCGTCCGCGATGCTTCCCTTCATCAAAAGGGTTTTTCGGCGCGCGGAGCATTAGGCGGATGGGGACGCCGGTGAAGCCCAGGTGTTTGCGCAGGCCGTTGATCAGATAGCGGCGATAGCTTTCGGGGAGTTGGTCGACGCGGTTGCCAAAAACGACAAAGCTGGGTGGGCGGATGTTGACCTGCGTGACATAGCGTAGCTTGATGCGTTTGCCCCCCGGTGCGGGCGGCGGGTTGGCGGTCAGCGCGTCTTCGAACCAGCGGTTGAGTTGTCCGGTTGTCACCCGGGTGGACCAACGTTCGCGGGCGGTGAATGCTGCGCGCAGCAGGATGTCGATGCCTTTGCCGGTTGCCGCCGACACGGTAATCAGCGGCACTTCGCGGATTTGCGATAGCCCTTCGTCGAGCGCGGCGCGAATGCCGTTGAACAGCGAACTGGCCCCCTCGGCCACGTCCCATTTGTTGATCGCGATCACCAGCGCGCGGCCCTCTTGCAATACCTGATCGGCGATCCGCAGGTCCTGTGCCTCCAGCCCCTTGGTCGCATCGAGCAGCAAAACGACGACCTCAGCAAAATCAATCGCCCGCCGCGCATCGGCGACCGAGAGTTTTTCCAGCTTTTCGCTGACCTTGGCCCGCTTGCGAATTCCGGCGGTGTCAATCAGGCGCACCTTGCGCGGGACCGGCTGGCCCTCTTCGTCTTGCTCCTGCGGGTCGGTCCAGACCCAGTCGATCGAGATGCTGTCGCGGGTAATTCCGGCCTCTGGTCCGGTAATCATCCGTTCCTCGTCAAGGATCTTGTTGATCAGCGTCGATTTACCGGCATTGGGCCGCCCGACAATGGCGAGTTTGAGCGATGTGTCGCCATCCTCGTCTTCTTCGACTTCCGCCTGTCGCTCTTCAAATGCGGTGATATGGGGCAGCAACGCCTGAAACAGATC
>JBGSLY010000342.1:0-5032 GCA_041740435.1 Parasphingorhabdus sp. | reverse complement strand
CATCCTCGATGCTAATTTCTTCGCCTGCCAATTTCTTGGCCGATGATGTTTCGATAATTGTCGGGGTCGATTTGCCGCCGAAGAGCAGGCTGGTGGTGTCCGACTTCGGATCGCAACCGATCAGCAGCACCCGTTTGCCTTGCTGCGCCATCATATACGACAGATTGGCGAGCGCGAAGCTCTTGCCCGATCCGCCCTTGCCATAAATGGCAATAATCTGGGTTTCTTTCTTGATCCCGCCCGTATGCACCGGGTCCGGCTCAATCGCGGCTTCGTCGCGCAGGGAGTCAATATCCAGCATGGTCATTCGCATTCTCTCCAATCGAGCACCATTTTCAGGCAGTCAGGATTTTCAAAGGCTTCGGGATAGGCTGTTGTCGCTTCGTCAGCGGGCCGGACGCTCGTAATCAGACCGGAAAGGTCGAGTGCACCGGTTTCGATCAGGACATTGACCGACGCCAAATCCTTCGGCTGCCATTCCGCCGCAATCCGCAGCCGCGCTTCTTTTTGAAACGCCGCAGGAAAAGCAAACTGGATTGGTTGGTTGTAAAACCCGGCGAGCACCAACTCACCGCCCTTTGCTAGTCGCCGGATGAATCCATCGATGCTGCCCGCATCGCCGCTGACGTCATAGATATGCTGATAGTCATGGCGATCATCATCGTCCGGATGAACAACCGCATAACCCGACGCGCCGGCCTGTCGCGCCGGATTCGTGTCCCAAACCGTAGGCGCCGCAGCGCCAGCGGCAATGGCGAGCCGGGCGAGCAAACGCCCCAAAACCCCGTGCCCGACAATGAGATCGGGCGATTTGCCTTTGCTAATCGCGTGCAGAGCAGTGGCAGCTAGAGCGTATAATATTCCGGCTTCGGCCAGCGTCTCCGACACCGGTAAAGCCCGAGCCGAAGCGACAATAACCCGGCGTGCAGAGCCGCCAAACAGGCCGCGAGCATCCTGATAACAGCTGGCACCGGGCACAAAAACCCATTCGCCGATGCGACCTGTCACATCAGCACCAGCATCCACGATCCGGCCAACCGATTCGTATCCGGGAACTAAGGGATATCCCATGCCCGGAAAGTTCGGCATCTGTCCGGTCCACAACAGCTTTTCAGTTCCAGTACTGATACCGCTGAAATGAATTTCAACCAGCACATCGGCAGACGTCATCGGATTCAGGGCGGTCGAGCGGATCGCGAGCCTGCCTGGTGCGTCTATAATGATGGCCCTCGTATCCAAAATACCCTCTTCCCAGAAGCCTAGACCCAACTGGCCATGAGACTCCGATAAGTGTCAAGTTACTGAAACATACTACAATGTCAAATTATTTGGACAGTTTTGCCGTCATTTCCGCGCGACAAGCATTCTCGTCACGATTGGCAGGGGCGTTTTCACCTCCCTAACCCCAGAAAATCCGGCATTCTGGAGCATATTTTTATATTCATGGCATGATCGCGGGCGGCCCGAGCCCATGGCCCAGAGGTATAGGCCAAAATAGCCATCCCCCATGGCTTCGGCCCCACTGGTTTCTGCCATCGGTTCAACGATCAGCAGCCTGCCGCCAGCGGGCAAAGCCTCGAAAACCCTGCGAATCAGCGCCTCAGCCTCCGGATCATCGTGATCGTGCAATATTCGGACCAGACTAATCACATCGTAGCCGGTTGGAATCGGGTCGGCCTTGAAACTGCCAGGATGCAGAGACAGCCTACCCAAAATGGCTGAGCCTTCGAGTCGCTGGCGGCAATGTGCGATAACATCGGGCAGATCAAAAATTCCCAAGCCGAGTCGCGGCGCATGTCCTGCGACCGATTCGACAAACGCTCCCGAACCACCCCCTATGTCGAGCAATCGCTGATGCTGATCAAAATCATAGCGGGCAAAAATCTGCTCGAAGACCATAGGCTGGGTTGCCGCCATCAACTCCGAATAGCCGGCGCTCGCATCAGGACCCGCCTCCCCGGCCACATAAGACCAATATCGGGACAATTCACCGCCGCGACGATCCGCATCGGCCAGCATCGCCATTGGGTCGGTCAGATCACGATATAGAATCGCGTGGTGCCGGATCATCGCCATCGCGCCTTCATTTACCGACAGCTCCGCCCCTGACTGGCCCAAGGTCCACAGTCCGGATTGCGGCGACTCGGTCAGGTTTATCGCCCTCCCCGCCCGCAGCAAACGGTCGGTCGCGGCGGCGGAAAGCCCGGCAAAGGCCGCCATCTCTTCGCTGCTGCGCAGAGCGTTGCGCATAAAGCCGATCAGTCCGGACACCGCATAGGCATGCAGCACCTGAGAGTAGACAAAACCGGCCACCAAATCGAACTGATGCGCCGCGCGGCGCCGGGCGATGAAACGGAAAATCGGCGTTCGCGCCGCCCAGCGTTGGAACGCGGCGTTACCCAAAACCTTGTTCCGCCGCAAAACCCATTGTGTCTTCCAGCTCAGTTTCTCATTGGTGTTATTGTTATTGGACATATTATTATGTCCATAATGATGGACTTATGCCAGAAATCCGTCAAACTGAAACTGTCGCAGTCGCGCCGGAGCAAACATGGAGCAGGATCAGACCGTAATTATCGGGGCCGGGATAGGCGGGCTGGTCAGCGCGGCCTTGCTCTCCGCGCGCGGCGTTCCGGTCACCTTGATCGAGAAGGAAAACTCCCCCGGGGGCAAGGTGCGGCAGCTGGATGTTGACGGCACGCCCATCGATGCGGGTCCGACGGTGTTTACGATGCGCGACGTTATCGATTCGATCTTTACCGCAGCGGGGGCTCGAACCGACGATTACCTGCAATTGGAACGATCCGATATTCTGGCCCGCCACGCGTGGGATGATCGTGGGCATTTGGACCTGTTCGCCGATACCCAAAAAGGCGCCGAGGCCATTGGCGACTTTGCCGGGGCCAAGGCGGCGCAAGGCTTCCAAAGCTTCGTTGCAGAGTCCAAACGCATTTTCGGCATTCTCGATCAATCCATGCTCAGGAACAGTAAAGTCAGCTGGCCACTGCCCCTGATGTGGCGGATTGGCCTTTGGCGGCTGGGCGACCTTATTGCCATTCGTCCTTATGAAAGCCTTTGGAAGGTTTTGGGGGAGCATTTTGATGATCCCCGATTACGGCAACTCTTTGGCCGTTACACGACCTATTGCGGCTCCTCCCCGTTCCAGACGCCGGCGACATTGATGCTGATCGCGCATGTTGAGTCGCAGGGTGTTTGGAAAATCACCGGCGGAATGAGCGCCCTGGCAGCGGCGCTAGCCGCGGTGGCGGCAAGGAACGGTGCTCATCTACGCTACGGCGTAGCCGCGACGGATATTGAGGTTAAAAACAAGCGTGTGGCCTCTGTGATCCTGTGCACCGGTGAGCGGTTGCCCGCAGCTTCGGTCGTCTGCAATGCCGACCCCGCTGCGCTGGCATCAGGCCTGTTTGGTGAAGGTGTCTGTCGCGCAGTGCGCCCCATGCCGCCCAAACGTCGGTCATTGTCGGCGATGGTGTGGCTGGAAAGAGCCCAGCCCAGAGGCTTTGACCTCGATCATCACAACGTCTTTTTTTCGCCCGACTATCCAGCGGAATTTGCTGACATCAATGCGGGCAGCCCGCCGCACGATCCCACCGTTTATGTCTGCAAGCTGGGGGCGGCTGGAAACGATGGATCCCAACGACTACAAATTATCGTCAACGCGCCTGCCAATGGCGACACCAAAAATTATAGTGCCAAGGAGAAAGAGCAATGCACGGCGAACATGCGCCACACGCTGCAACGATGCGGTCTCAATCTGGAGCCGGACTGTCCAGGCAGGCTGATCACACCCAACGATTTCTCGACGCTGTTTCCGGCTACGGGCGGAGCGCTCTATGGACGGGCCTCGCACGGGTGGGCGGCGTCCTTCCTCCGGCCCGGCAGCCGGACAGCGATCCATGGTCTTTACTGCGCGGGCGGGGCGACCCATCCGGGCGCAGGGGTACCGATGGCCGCCTTGTCGGGCAAGTTGGCGAGCGAAGCCGTGCTGTCCGACCGTATTTCGACACCGTGGTACCTCCCCAAGGCTACCGCTGGTGGTATGTCGACGCGCTCAGCGATGATGAAAGCTACGGGCTGACCATCATCGGTTTTATCGGCAGCGTCTTTTCGCCCTATTACAAGAAATCTGGCCGCAACATTCCGCTCGACCATAGCTGCCTCAACATCGCGCTCTATGGCAAAGGCGCGCGCTGGGTGATGACCGAGCGCGGCGCCGCCGACACGAGTCAAGAGCGTGACACCTTGCAGATCGGCCCGAGCGCGATGCGGTGGGAGCGGGACCGACTGATCATCGACATCGAGGAACGCGACATTCGCCTTGGCATTCCGTGGCGGCGGCGAGTGAAGGGGAAGATCATCCTGCACCCCGAAATGTTCAATGAACGCAGCTTCAAGCTCGATCTCGCCGGTCGTCACTGCTGGCAAGCCATCGCCCCGCGCGCGCGGATCGAGGTAAAGATGGAGCAGCCCGGCATTGCGTGGAGCGGCAGCGGCTATCTCGACAGCAATCATGGCAGCGAGCCGATCGAGGACGGATTCCAAAGCTGGCACTGGAGCCGCGCGCACATCGGGAAACAGGTCGCGGTCACCTACGAAGGCAAACGCCGCGACGGCAGCCATTTCGCCAGCGCACTCCGCTTCGGACCCGATGGCGTGCCGCAAGAAGAAGAACTGCCGCTGGTCGCGCCTCTGCCGCTAACCCGCTGGGCGATGAAACGGCAGACCCGGGCGGACCGTGGGTTTGCCTCGGTCATCAAAACCTGGGAAGACTCCCCTTTTTACGCCCGCACCGCGGTTTCGGCGCGAATATACGGCGAGCCGGTGATCGCGATCCAGGAAAGCATTTCGCTCGACCGGCTGGTCAATCCGGTGATCCAATTCATGTTGCCCTATAAGATGCCGAGGGAGATATAACGCGGGAGGTTTAGGCCGCAAACTTCATTTCCAGTTTCAGCCCCGATGCGGCCGCAAGATTGACCAGCGCATCGAGAGAGAATTTATCAAGCTTGCC
>JBGSLY010000341.1:0-2755 GCA_041740435.1 Parasphingorhabdus sp. | reverse complement strand
TAATGCTGCCCAAATGCAGCCCGGTGCGCATGACGTCCGCCATTTGTGTTCGAAGAATGAACGCGACACGGTCATAAAGCAGCAGCCGGGCTGTTTCCGGTAACGGCGACGCCGCCAAACGGTCCCACAGCGTCTGAGCCTGCAATGCTTTTTCGACGATCACAAAGGCCCGGGCGACTTCACCCAGCGAACAGCCTTCTTCTTCGGCCAATTCAAAGGGATGGATGATGCCCAGCCGGTTGATCATCCGGTTGGCGATTTTGGTCGCAACTATCTCGCCGCGCAATTGGTGGGCAAGGATGGCCGGACCGAAGCCCTCTGCCATTTCCGACGGAAAGGCGCGCAAAAGTTCCCCATCCATGTCGGGCAGCAGCCCCAAGCCATCGCGCTCGACCGCATCCTGCACCGCCAGCTTGGCGGTCGACAGCAAAACCGCCAGTTCGGGGCGCAGCAGCGGCATGTCCGCCTTTGACCGCCGCAGCAATTCTTCACGCGCCGCGATACCTTCTACCGCTCGGTCGAGCTTTTTCTCCTCCTCGAACATGTCAATCAAGCGGATATAGGACGGCATTGCTTTGATACCCCCCATTTCGGCAATCGACAGGCCCAAAGCCTGCAACCGGTTATCGTCCAGCACCAGTTCAGCCACCGCGTCGGTCATGCTTTCCAGCACCGTGTTGCGCCGCTCCAATGTCAAAGTGCCACCCAGCAGTTCGCGGTTAAAGGCGATCTTGATATTCACCTCGTTGTCGGAGCAATCAACCCCGGCGCTGTTGTCGATGAAATCGGTGTTGATCCGTCCGCCCCGTCCGGCAAAGGCAATGCGCGCCGCCTGGGTGATGCCCAGATTGGCCCCTTCGCCGATCACAGACACCCTGAGTGCTTCGGCGTTAACGCGGATCGCATCATTGGCGGGATCGCCAACATCGATATGGCCTTCCGCGCCCGCTTTCACATAGGTGCCAATGCCGCCAAACCACAGCAAATCGGCCTGAGCGGTCAAAATGGCGCGCATCAATTGGGTTGGGGAAACAACAGCATCCGACAAGTGCAGCAACGCCATGATTTCCGGGGTCAGGGCCAGCTGCTTTTCACTGCGCGAATAGACCGCGCCGCCATTGGAAATCAACGCCGGATCATAGTCCGCCCAACTTGACCGGGGCAGATCAAACAGCCGCTTGCGCTCGTCCCAGCTGCGCGCCGCGTCGGGTTCGGGGTCAATGAAAATATGCCGGTGGTCAAAGGCGGCGACCAAGCGGATCGCCTTGGACAGCAGCATCCCGTTGCCGAACACATCGCCCGACATATCGCCGACGCCGATGACAGTGACGGGATCGCTTTGCACGTCCACGCCCGCCTCGGCAAAATGGCGCTGCACCGAAATCCACGCGCCTTTGGCGGTGATGCCCATGGCTTTGTGGTCATAGCCATTGGATCCGCCGCTGGCAAAGGCATCACCCAGCCAGAATTGCCGCTCCACCGCAATCCCGTTGGCCGTGTCAGAAAATGTCGCAGTGCCCTTGTCGGCGGCTACAACAAAATAGGGGTCTTCGCCATCGTGGACTACAACCTTGTCGGGATGCACCACCTTGCCGCCAACAATATTGTCGGTAATGGACAGCAGCGAGCGGATGAATATCCGGTACGCCTCCGTCCCCTCGGCCAGCCAAGCCGCGCGGTCGTCAGCAGGCGGCAGAAATTTGGGATAGAACCCACCCTTCGCCCCGGTCGGCACAATCACCGCGTTCTTGACCCGCTGCGCTTTCATCAGGCCCAGAATTTCGGTGCGGAAATCGTCGCGCCGATCCGACCAGCGCAGTCCGCCGCGTGCCACCGGCCCAGCGCGCAAATGAATGCCCTCGACCCGGGGGCTGTAAACAAACACCTCGCGCCACGGCACCGGATTGGGAAGATCGGGCACCTTCGCGCTGTCGAGCTTGAACGCCAGTGCTTCGGCGGCTTGAGGCGCAAAAGCATTGGTGCGCAGAACCGAACGGATGACGGCCCCAAACAAACGCAAGATGCGGTCATCGTCAATCCCGTTGATCCGGGTTAGGCCATCGGCGATACGCGCTTCGGCTTCTGCAATAGCGGCGTCATGGTCCCCTCTGAATTCCGGATCATGGGCAATGCGGAACAAATCGATGAGCGCCGCCGTTACCTCTCGTCCCTCGGCCAACGCATCGACGACCGTGGCCAGACCATAGCTGAGCCCCGTCTGCCGCAGATAGCGAAACCAGCTGCGGAACCAGATGGTGGCAACCGCATCGAGGCCCGCTTCGGTTATCAACCGGTTAAAGGCGTCGTTCTCTGCCTGCCCTTCCAGCACTGCGGTAATCGCGTTTTCCAGCACCGCGGCCCGCGCGGCAATCGGCTCCACCGCCGCCGGCTCTACACCCAGCAGGAAATCGTGAATAAACCGCCGGTCCTCATTGTCGAGCGGCGTCGGGATTTCCTGTATAACCCGAAAGCCGAAATTCTCCAGCGTTGGCACGGCATCGGACAGCGCCATGCCGCCAGCAATATGATAGATTTTGAGCCGCAATCGACCGGGATCGTCGCTTTCGCGGCGGAATAAGCGGGTCAGGCTTTTGCCGCCACGCTCCAGATCGAACAAGCGCAGGATATCTCCTGCCGCTTCTTCCGCGCCATAGGCGCTGCGATAACTGAGCGGAAAGCCTTCGGCGTATCGCCGGGCCAGCACGGCCGCGCGGCCCGGCTCACCCACTTCGGCCAAGCGCGCCTCGACAGCCGG
>JBGSLY010000340.1:0-4770 GCA_041740435.1 Parasphingorhabdus sp. | reverse complement strand
CCGGCCAATGCCGCTTTGGGATCGCGTGCGGCGCGCAGCAGTGACTGGCGTGCCTGATCCCAGATACCCTCGATCCACTGCCCCACCGCCGGATTGTCGATCAGCTCGCGCTTCCAATGGTCGAGCTTTTCGCGGGTTTCGGGATCGTGGCGCAGTTCGTGCGCGTATTGCAATACCGTCTGTTCGGTTCGGGTGCGCAGCGGGTGCGCTGGGTCCGCGGCCATTTCGGCGAGCAACTTGTACATGCCGTCGATAACTTCGTTGGCGAGCCGCTCGTCGAGGCCAGTCCAGCGCAGGATCGCATTGGCCCGCTGCGACACCATATTGCGGATGATTTCTTCATTGGCATCGAGCGTATGAAACGCCCATTTGATCAGGCCGTCGATGATCGGGCCTTGGCGTCCTTCCGCCATCATCGCTTCGATGACTTGGCCCATCGAGGTGGCGATATCGAGCTTTTGCGCCTGTTTGCGGACCGCGCCTTGGAACATGCCGCCAAGCCGTTCCTGATCGAGTGAACCGATGAAATCGCCCACAACCCGTGATGCACCCAGCCGCAGCCGGCTACCGCCGCCGCTGGGGGCCTTGAGGAACCGCCCGACGGCGCTGGCCACGTCCATGCGGTACATCCGCCGCGCGACGATGCTGGGCACGAGGAAATTATGGCGCAGAAAATTGGCGAGCGCCGCGCCGATCCGGTCTTTGTTGCGCGGGATGATCGCAGTGTGCGGTATCGGCAAACCCATCGGGTGGCGAAACAGCGCTGTGACCGCGAACCAGTCGGCCAGCCCGCCAACCATCGCGGCCTCGGCAAAGGCACGAACGAAACCGACCGCCGGATGCACATCTTCAAAACTGCGGCTGCCGAAATAGACGATCGCCATGACAATCAGCATGCCGGTGGCGAACATGCGAATGTCGCGCCCGGCGTTCTTGTGGATGTCGCTCACGCCATCAGCGGAGACTGGTCGGGATGTTAACGGCTTCACTCGGCGGGCTGTACTCCCACGCTCCCCGGCTGGCCAGCGGATTGACTGCGATAGTCGTCGCTGAGCACTTTTTTGCCGAAGAACCGTCCCAGCTTATGCTCGATATCATGGGCCAGACTGAAACCGGCGGGAACCAGCGCGAGGGTGAGTATGGTGGACATGATCAGTCCGCCGATCACCACCACACCCATTGGCGCGCGCCATGCGCCGTCGCCGCCCAGCGACATTGCGGTCGGAACCATCCCGGCGACCATCGCCACCGTGGTCATGACAATAGGCTGCGCCCGCTTGCGTCCCGCATCGACGATGGCGTCAAATTTGCGCACGCCCCGGTCCATTTCTTCCAGCGCAAAGTCGATCAACAGAATCGAGTTTTTGCCGACAATGCCGAGCAGCATCAGCGTCCCGATAAAGACCGGGATCGATAGGACGTTGCCGGTAATCCAGATCAGGAAGATACCGCCCAATGGTGCCAGCAAAAGCGAACTCATATTGACCAGCGGGGACACAAACCGGCGATATAGCAGAACCAGCACGCCAAACACCAAGAACACCCCGGCAATCACTGCGGTAATGAAATTGGTCACCAGTTCGGCGATAATTTCGTCGCCGCCTGCCGGATTATTGACCACGCCCAGCGGCAGGTTTTTCAGCGTTGGCAATTCATTGACCTTTTTGATCGCGTCACCATAAGCCACGCCTTCGGCCAGATCCGCGCCAATGAACACGCGCCGCTGCTGATTTTCGCGCTGGATCGTGGTCGGCCCTGCACCAAAGTCAATGTCAGCAACCCGGCTGAGCGGAACCGAACCGCCTTTTGTTGTAGGCACCGGCAGATTTTCGATCGTCGATAGATCGCGACGCGATTCTTCCGGCAGCATCACGCGAATGGGTATCTGGCGGTCGGATAGCGAGAATTTCGCGCTGTTCTGATCGATATCGCCCAAGGTCGCGATCCGGATCGTCTGGCTAAGTGCGGTTGTTGTGACGCCCAGATCGGCGGCCAATTGATAGCGCGGACGGATAATAATTTCGGGTCGCTGCAAATCGGCGGACACGCGCGGTGCGCTTACGTCCTTCAAGCCCTTCATTTCCTCCACAACCCGCGCAGCGGTATCGTTGAGCAGGACCGGATCGGAACCCGCCAGCATGACGGTGATATCACGGCCAGAACTGGGGCCGCCGAAACCCTGCGACAAAAAGCTAACCCGCGCATCGGGTATTTTTTGCAAAACCGGGCCAAGCTCACGCTCAAATTCGATGCTGGTGCGCTCGCGTTCCGATTTCAGCGTGATGAAGACAAAACCGTCCCCTTCACGAATCCGCGCCAAGGCGGCATCAGTTTCGGGTTGTTGATTAATGATGTCCGCAACCTGATCCGCCACCTGCTCGGTCTGCTGAATGGTTGTTCCGGGCACCATCTCGATCTTGACCCGGCTAAAATCCTCATTGGTGTCCGGAAAGGCCTGCAGCGGCACCATGGTGAACAGCACCACAGTCAACACCAGCGAGAAGAAGCCGACCCCGATCAACCAGACGCGATGATCGCGGAAATGCCCCAGATGCCGGCGAAATTTACCGGCATGCTGCGCCCGATATTCGCGCGAACCATTGCGATCCAATGTCCATTTCAGCAGGTTGACATAGCGGTCCATCCACGGACCCTCGGCATGCGATGCCTTGCCCTTGGCGCGAAGGAAATAGGCCGCCATCATCGGTGTAATCATCCGCGCAACCGCGAGGCTCATCAGCACCGCAATCACAACGGTCAGGCCAAAGGTTTTGAAAAACTGGCCGGAAATACCCGGCATCAAACCGACGGGCAGGAACACCGCAACGATGGAGAATGTCGTCGCCACGACCGCTAGGCCGATTTCATCGGCGGCATCAATCGACGCTTGATAGGCGGTTTTGCCCATGCGCATATGGCGGACGATATTTTCTATCTCCACAATCGCATCGTCGACCAAAACCCCGGCGACCAGACCCAAAGCCAAAAGGCTGAAACTATTGAGGTTAAATCCCAGCAAATCCATGAACCAGAAGGTAGGGATAGCCGACAAGGGAATGGCAATGGCGGAGATGATTGTCGCCCGCCAGTCGCGCAGGAACAGGAATACCACCACGACCGCCAGCAAAGCCCCTTCGACCATCGCCGCCATCGAACTGCGATACTGCGCCTTGGTATAATTGACCGTGGTGAACAGGCTAGTGAAGGTAACACCTGGGTTTTCCTTCTCAATCGCGTCGAGAATTTCAATCGCCGAGTCATAAACCGTCACTTCTGACGCGCCTTTGGCCCGCTGAATGCCAAAGGTGACCACTTCTTTGCCACGCAATTTGCCGATGGACGTCTGTTCGCCATAGCCGTCGGATACCGTCGCGACCTGATTGAGTTTCACCGTGCGACCGCCCGAAAGACTGATTTGCAACTGCCCCAGTTCATAAGCGCTTTTCGCATTGCCGAGCACGCGGACCGATTGCCGCGATCCCGCAATTTCCGCCTTGCCGCCCGCTGCGTCCAGATTGAGAGTGCGCAAGGTGTTGTTGATCTGGCTGGCGGTGACTCCCAGAGCCTGCATCCGCTTTGAATCGAGAATGACCCGGATTTCCCGGTCCACGCCGCCGCCGCGCTCGACCGTCGACATGCCTTCTATCGACAATAGCCGGTTGGCGATGGTGTCATCCACAAACCAGCTCAATTGCTCGATGGTCATATCGGGCGCGGAGACGGCAAAATAGGCAATCGCGTCACCGCCCGCTGTGACCTTTGAAACTTGCGGCTCCAAAATGCCTTCGGGCAATTCACCGCGGATCTGGTCAATCGCGTTCTTGACCTCGTTGACCGATTCCAGCGTGTTTACGCCCAATTCGAACTGAACGAAGGTGTTGCTATTGCCTTCCCGGATCGACGAGCTGATCTGGTTCACACCCTCGATATTCTGGATCGCCGCCTCAACCCGTTGGGTGACCTGCGTTTCCAGCTCGCTGGGCGCGGCACCCGGCTGCGAAATATTGACCTGCGCCGCCGGAAAATCGATGTCCGGATCGTTGTTCACATCCATCCGGACAAAGCTCAATATCCCGGCCATCGTCAAGCCGATGAACAGGACAATCGGAACCACCGGATTGCGGATAGACCATGCCGAGATGTTACGAAAGTTCATGGCTTATTTTTCCGGCTTTGCCGCAGGATCGGACTTTTGCGATTTAGGTTTGACCAGTTCGCCGGGGTTCAGGAACCCGCCGGCAAACAGAACAATCCGCTCATTCCCGGCAAGACCGCTAGTGACAATGATGCCAGCAGAGGTCACACCGTCGATGGTCACCGCGCGCCGTGCGACCTTGTTGTCCTTACCGATCACATAAACATACTGCCCCTTGGTGTCGGAAAGGATCGCCGATTCTGGCAGGACCGACGCCTGACGCGTTCCGCTGCGAATGGTTGCAGAGGCAAAGCCGCCGGGACGCAGCGCAGGGTCATAGCTAAGCGCAATCCGGGCAATACCCTGACGCGACTGCGTATCGATCAGCGGTGCCAATTGCCAGATTTGTCCGGCGAAACTTTTGTCTGTGCCCACGGGTGTGACATCGGCCGGGGTCCCGACCGTCAACTGCGCCAATTCACTTTCGCTGAGTTGGGCCTGCAATTCCAGTTCGCCATTTTGCGCAATCCGGAACAATGCGGGCGATCCGGGAGAAACGGTTTGCCCCGGCTCCACGTTACGCTCCAGCACATAGCCCGATTTGGGGGCCAGAATCGACAGCCGCGCCGTGCTGG
>JBGSLY010000339.1:0-3732 GCA_041740435.1 Parasphingorhabdus sp. | reverse complement strand
CACGGTGTCGAACTTTTTTAGCTCCCATGCAAGTCAGATGTTCTAAGAACGGTTTGCGTTAATGGAGCCATACAGGGCAGCAATTGGCGCCCATGTTCACTTGGGGTCAGGACCTATTAACTGCGCCTCGAAGGTGCGTTTAATAGGTCCTGACCCTAACATTCCCCAAAATAATCGTCGGCCAGCGGGGATTTGCGCCCGTGAAGTCGCTGCGGTGCAGCTCGGTTTCGCCGTTTGACAAGTCGCAGGCATGGCCATTCGTTTTCCAGCAAAACCTCGTTCAGCCGGTAACCGGCCCGGCTATAGGCGGCGGCGACCCCGGCCAGTTGATGGCAGAGCAATCCGGCGAGGATCAGCGTGCTGCCGGGAGCCGCCACACTGGCGATATGCGGAGCCAGCATGGTCAGTGGACCGGCCAAAATGTTGGCGATGATCAGATCATAAGGTGTGCGCCGACGGATGACGGGATGATCAACGCCATTTGCGGTCAACAGGGAAATTTGACCGGGTAAACTGCCCCTGCGAAACCCGTTGCCTGTTATATTTCCGCCAGCGACGTCCACCGCTATCTGGTCCAGATCGCTCGCCGTTACGCGCGCGCTGGGCCAGAGATGCGCCGCCGCCAACGCCAGCAGTCCGCTGCCCGTGCCGACATCGATGACATTTCTGAAAGTGGTGCCTCGCCGCCGCATAGCATCTAACAGCCGGATGCAGCCAAGCGTTGTCTCGTGATGGCCGGTGCCAAAGGCTTGGCTGGCGTCGATGTGGAAGTTCCGAACACCGGCTTCCGTCGATGCTGCCACATGCGATCCGTGGATATAAAACCGACCGGCGCGCAGCGGGGGCAGTCCCGCCTGACTGATCGTCAACCAATCCGCCTCGGGCACTCTTGTGACTTCCGGGCTATGGCCGTGATTCAATGCACTGGGCGATAGCTGCTGGACAGCCAACAGCAGCTCGGTATCCGGCTCGGCCTCGCAAAATATTTCCAATATCCATTCATTCGGTGCTCCCGTCTCGCCTTCGCGCACCACCATGGTTGGTGTCGCATCATGCGAAGCGAGAAACAGATTGTCCTCAGACAGCATCTCGGCTTCTTCCCGATTACACGGCAGGGAAATTTTCCAGCTATCGGACATGTTAGTAAGGTCCGCTATCGGACATAGCTGGCCCCATTGGCATCAAGGATTGCTCCGGTCATACTGGCCGGCGCATCCAGCGCGCACCATCGGGCCATTTCCGCGATCTCATCGGCACTCGCCACCCGCCCCAGCGGTATATCGGCGAGCAGTTTGTCGCCACCGCGGCTTTCCAAATATTCTTCCGCCATTCCGGTCATTGTGAATCCGGGGCAGATGGCAAAGGCCAAAATACCCTGACCGGCATAAGCTCGGGCGATTGTTTTGGTCATCGCGACCATCCCGCCCTTGGATGCTGCATAATGCCAATGCGCTGGCGAATCCCCGCGATGCGCGGCGCGACTGGCGATATTGACGATGCGACCGCCGCTATTCCGGTCCTGCAAATGCCGCACCGCATGACGGCAAAGCACTGCGCTGGCAGTCAGGTTGATTTGCATCGTGCGGTGCCATCCGTCCAACCATTCGGGATTGTCGAGCACATTCGCCTCAAAAACTCCGGCGTTGTTGATCAGCACGTCGATCCGACCATCCAACCGCCCCAGTGCCCGCTGCCACAGAATGTCAGCGCCCTCGGCAAGGGAGAGATCGGCCGCAATTAAATTGTCATGTACCGTGCTGGCATGGCCAACGACTCGCGCGTTGGTGCCCTCTACTGCCGATAAGATGCTTGCGCCAATTCCCCGGCTGGCACCCGTTACGAGAATGTGGATTGCTTCGCTCATGCGACACCCGATAGGGAAGGGAACGGGATAGGTCCAGCACCATGTGCTTTAAGATGTTCTTTTAATGTTCCGGAGATCATGTTATGCTTTGCGACAAGGAGAATCGCTATGGAACTTGATGGCGGGTGTCATTGCGGCGCGGTCAGATACAGGGTGAGCGGAGAATCACAGCATGTTTCTCTTTGCCATTGCAACGATTGCCGAAAATCGGCTGGAGCGCCAATGGTCGCTTGGGCCGCTTTTGCTGAGGCCGAGTTTACTTTGCTAAAAGGGGTGCTGACGAACTTTAACTCGTCCGGCGCGGCCATACGCAGTTTTTGCCCAAGTTGCGGTACCGGCATAGTCTATCGTAATGCCGAAATACTTCCGGGAACTGTGGATATCCAGGCTGCCACTTTGGACAACCCCGATGCCTTGCCAGTGCAGGCACATGTTCAAACCGCCGAACGGATCGGTTGGATGGATCAAGCACACCAATTGCCGGAATTCGAGCGATATCCGAATATGTGACACGGTGGACGGAACAGGCAATTAGAATAATCACAAAAAATATGTTATCATCCATATGGATGATGGCCGGTCCTGATTTTGGCGATAGTCCCCTATTCGAGCAATGAGCTTCCATCGGGGAATTGCTGAACGCGACCCCTCTTTTCCCTGATGGTCCCTGGCGCGGTCCAAGATGAATTGGGCCGCGCCGCATTGCTTTGCCTTCTCCTTCAGTTTTTTCGAAAATCGGGCGGCCGTTTTTCCATGAAGGCGGCATAGCCCTCCGCAAAATCCCCTCCCTGCATGGCATCAACAAACCAGCCAAGGCTCTCGTCGTCTTCTGCCGGCGTGTTCCCGCCGCGAATTTCCCGTAGCATGCGTTTGCTGTGCCGCATGCTATAGGGAGAACCATTCCGGATGGCATGCAAAGCCTTATCCAGTTCCGCTTCAAATTCTCTGGAACCAACCAACTGCTCGACCAGTCCGATGGAAAGAGCCTCTGCTGCTGCAATCGGCATGGCGGTGAAAATCAGCCGCCGCGCATGACCTTGGCCGATGGCTGCCACTAGGCGGTGGAGGTCGCTGCGCAGGTAAAGTGCGCCCAGCTTTGCCGGAGGAATGGCAAAGCGAGCATCGGTGGCGGCGATGCGAAAATCGGCAGAAATGGCAAGGGCGACTGACGCGCCAAAACAATTGCCTTCAATCGCGGCGATTACAGGCTTATTTGCTGTTTCAATCGCCATCATGGCATCGGCCATATCCTGACCATATGCGCGGCTTTGCGCTATATTGCCGCGCAATACGCCGAACTCGCTGATATCATTACCGGCACCAAAATGCCCCCCGGCACCGCGCAAAACGATGACGTCAGCCAGAGGATCGGTGTCGGCCGCAGCAATCAAATGGGGCAGTGCACGCCACGTGTTTTGTAGCATGGCGTTGCGCATCTGCACTCTGTTGAACAGGATCGTTGCCACACCAGCATCAATGTGCAGGGAAGCACCACCATGTTCGTTGGGGTCGTGTGTCATTCTGGTTTTCCGCGCCGTAGTTCGGGGAGATGGCTCAAAGCTTCCATGCATTAGCTTCTGCGGAGATTAGGCCAGAAAATCAATCCGGTCTGCTGCTGCTCCTGACAGGATAAAGCCGATGGGGCGTTCGCTTTCTTCCTGCAAATGGCCGATGATGCTGGCGGTGCGGGCCAGCAGGGAAATGCCTTTTAGTGCAGCGAGCGGAAAGCCGACATCGAGCATGATCGCCGGAATCGCGCCATTGACGTTGATGGGCAGCGCGCGGCCCAATGCCTGCGGCAGGACGTCGCGAATCGTATAGAGCATCCCTATATGCGGCCCTACGATCCCATGGTCCTTGGCCAATTG
>JBGSLY010000338.1:0-6853 GCA_041740435.1 Parasphingorhabdus sp. | reverse complement strand
ATGGCGGGCTGGGGCTGGGCCTGATTGAATTGGGTCTGGTGGCGCAGGCAACCGGCGCGGCCACCGCGGGCGCACCGTTTCTGACTCCCTGCTATGGTGCATCGCTGGCCTTGGCGGGTGACGCCGAGCGATTGGCGGGGCTGGCGAGCGGCGAGATGATCGGAGCGGTCGCCTTTGCCGAGGGCAGCTCGCCGCTGCCCGCCACGCCGCAGGTCCGGTTTGCGAATGGCACACTAACCGGGACCAAAACAGCGGTAACCGGGGGGCAGCGCGCCGATTTCGCCATCGTCTGGGCCTCGGACGACAATGGCCCAGTACTCGTTGTCGCGGACTTGACCGAAGCCAACCGGACAGCGGTAAACAGTTTCGACAACAGCCGTCTCTATGCCGATCTCAATTTTGATTCCGCTCCGGCAACACTCCTTATCAGCGGCGACGCGGCGACGGCGCAGGCCCGCGACATATTGGCGCGGATGGCGGTGGTGACCGCGCACGAACAGGTCGGCGGAGCAGAGGCGATGCTTTATATTGCCCGCGATTATGCGGTGACGCGCAAGGCCTTTGGCCAGCCGATTGGTGCATTCCAGTCGATCAAGCACCGGATAGCCGAAATGTACGGACTGGTCGAAGTCGCCCGCGCCAATTGCATCCACGCCGCCGCCCGTGCGGGAGAGGCGGACTTTTTGATCGCTGCCGCCGATGCGCGGATTTCGGCGACAGAGGCCTATGACACCGCCGCGCGCGACTGTGTGCAAATCCATGGCGGGATTGGCGTGACCTGGCAGCAAGGCCTGCACTTGCACATGCGCCGCACCCGTAGCCTTGCCATCGAACAAGGCAATATGATGTTCTGGGAAGACCTGCTCGTTGATTCGCTTATTGGAGAAGCCGCATGACCGATATTGAAACGTATCGCACACAAGCCCGCGATTGGCTGAAATCTATGGCCCCGCGCTTTGCCCGCAGCGCGCGTAGCGGCAATAGCGTCGAACAGGATCTGGCGCTGGGCCGCGAATATATGGCCGCGCGCCATGACGCGGGCTATGCCGGGATCAACTGGCCGACCGACATTGGTGGACAGGGCCTGAGCCACATCCACAAAATCACCTTTGACGCCGAGGAAATGCAGTTGGGCATGCCGAGCCATTTCTTTGGTATCTCGCTGGGCATGCCGGTGCCAATCCTGATCCATTATGGTCAGGACCGCGACTGGGTGAAGGAGCGCGTGCACAAGGCGCTACGCGGCGAAGAAATCTGGTGTCAGCTGTTCTCCGAACCCTCGGGCGGCTCCGATCTCGCGGCCCTGCGCACCAAGGCAGAGACCGACGGCAATGGCTGGCGGATGAACGGGCAAAAGGTCTGGACCAGCTGGGCACAATATTGCGATTATGGCGTCATCGTCGCGCGCAGCGATCCG
Source organism: Parasphingorhabdus sp. (assembly GCA_041740435.1). Classification (GTDB taxonomy): domain Bacteria; phylum Pseudomonadota; class Alphaproteobacteria; order Sphingomonadales; family Sphingomonadaceae; genus Parasphingorhabdus. Next base: position 5,436 of record JBGSLY010000338.1, on the reverse strand, counting down.
ACCGTCGCCAAGCACAAGGGGCTGACCTATTTCTGGGTCGATATGAAAGCCCCCGGCGTCGAGGTCCGCCCAATCAAATTGGCTGGCGGCGACAGCCATGTCAACGAAGTGTTCTTCGACGACGTGCGGATGGAGGATAACCAGCGGATGGGCGAGGTTGGCGGCGGCTTTGGCGTCGCGCTGCACACGCTGATGATCGAACGCTATATCGCCACCGACAGCGCCGGTTTTGGCCCGCACCTCAATGAATTTGTCGAGCTGGCCAAGGAAGTCGATTACAATGGCCGCCCCGCGATCACCGATGGCCGGGTCCGCTCCGCCATCGCCCGAAACCATGCGATGCGCGCCGGTCTCGATTCGATCACCCGCCGCGCGATGCTGATGATGCAGGCGGGGATGCAGCCGGGCCCGGAAGGATCCTTGCAAAAGCTGGTCGCGGTGCGCAGCCGCCAAAAGCTGTCCGAACTCGCGCTCGATTTACAAGGCAACGACGCTTTTGCCTTTGATCCCCATGCCTATGTTAAGGAAGATTGGGGCACCAGCTGGCTCAACGCGCCCACGGGGCGGATCGCGGGCGGATCGGATGAAGTGCTGCTCAACACCATCGCCGAAAAAATCCTCGGTCTGCCGCAGGACCACCGCCCCGACAAAGGCGTACCGTTCAACGCGATACCGGCCTAGATTTTCCGCCCTTACCCGCCTATAGCGCCGGGCATGCAGATTCCCGGCCATATAGACCCCGTACCCCTACCGCCCAAGATCACGCCGCGTGCCGATGGGCGGGCGGATTTGATGGGGCTCGCGCAGGCGCAGATTCGCGATGTCTTGCTCTCCGCCGGGTTGGACGAAAAGGCGGCCAAGCTGCGCTCCAAACAGCTGTTCCACTGGGTCTATCACCGGGGGGTCAGCGATTTTGCCGCGATGACTGATCTGGCCAAACCGATGCGGATATGGATGGAGGAACGCTTTGTCGTCGCCCGGCCCGAAGTGGTCACTGCTCAGGTCTCCACCGACGGCACCCGCAAATGGCTGCTGCGCGCCAGCGACGGCAATGATTACGAGATGGTATTCATCCCCGACGAAGATCGAGGAACCTTGTGCATCTCCAGCCAGGTCGGCTGCACGCTCAACTGCCGTTTCTGTCACACTGGCACGATGCGGCTGGTCCGCAACCTGACGCCGGGAGAAATTGTCGGGCAAGTGATGCTGGCCCGCGATGCGCTGGGCGAATGGCCGCGCGGGGTGATGGATTTCGCCGACGAGGAAGAGGCCGAATCGGCGAAGGAATATAATCAGGCGTATAAATCTGATGGCCGCTTGCTGACCAATATCGTGCTGATGGGCATGGGTGAGCCGCTGTATAATTTTGACAATGTCCGCGATGCGATGAAGGTGGTGATGGACAGCGCAGGCCTTGCCCTGTCGCGCCGCCGGATCACTTTGTCGACCAGCGGCGTGGTGCCGATGATCGCGCGCGCCGGTGAAGAGATCAACGTCAACCTGGCCATCTCGCTGCATGCGGTCAGCAAGGAGGTGCGCGACGAGATTGTGCCGCTCACCCGCAAATCCGGGCTGGAGGAGCTGCTCGCCGCCTGCGCCGCCTATCCGGGGGCCAGCAACGCGCGGCGGATTACCTTCGAATACGTCATGCTGAAGGACAAGAACGACAGAGACGCCGATGCGCGCGAACTGGTCCGGCTGCTGCGCCGCTATGACCTGCCGGCCAAGGTCAACCTGATCCCGTTCAACCCCCTGGCCGGGCAGCTTTTATGAATGTTCGTCGCCTGAGCGGATCAAGGCCTTTTCCGAAATCATCTTTGCCGAAGGCATTAGCGCGCCGATTCGCACGCCCAGAGGCCGCGACATCATGGCCGCCTGCGGTCAGCTCAAAAGCGCCAGCGAGAAAAAATCCCGCGCTGAGCTTGACCGGTTGGCGGAGGAAAAACAGGCGGCATTGGGATAGCGCTCAGCTCGGCCTTTCCGCCAGCAGTGCTCGGACCAAAGGCTGCATTTTATGGTCGTAGCGGGCGAGCATCACATGCTCTTCGGCGCTTTCGAAATGGCTGATCAATTGCCGCCCGTTCCAATAGTGTAGCGCAAGACTGGGCGGATCGGCGATGATCATGTTGCGGCCATCGGGCACATCGGGGTCGATGGGTTTGAGCTCTAGAGCCACCTGCGGCGCGGTAGAGGCGCAGATCGCAAGGCTGATATTGCGCCACCAGGTGGAGATATTGCGGTGCAGATGCCCGGTGATCATCCCCTTGACCTGATAATGCCCCGCCAGCACGTCCGCCAGCCGCCCGACCCACGGCTCGTCGGGATGGGTGTTCATCCAATCGATGCCGCTTTCCACCGGGGGGTGGTGCAGCACGATTATCGTTGGGGTTTCCTGTTTCTCTTCCAGCCGGGCTTCCAGCCATTTTGCGCGCACTTCACAAAACGCGCCGCCGTGTCGTCCTTCTTCCAGCGTGTCGAGAAATAATAGGCGTAGCGGCCCGGTATCAACCTCATACTGGATAAAGCCATCGACGACCGGCACATCAGGAAACTGTTTGCAAAACGTATCGCGTTGGTCATGGTTGCCAAGGCACATATGCACCGGGAACGGACAGACCGAGAGCGCGTTTTCCAGCCGCCGGTAACTGTCCTGATCCCCCCGGTCTACCAGATCGCCGGTGGCGAGCAGCATGTCGGGTCTGGGGTCCATTGCGCACAGCATCTTGATCGTCTGGTCCAGCCGTTTGCGGTTGAACTCGGCTGGATTGTCAGGCTCGAACCCCAGATGGATGTCCGTGATTTGCGCGAGCAGCATCAGCGGCTACCCCCGAATCTTGGCGGACTGGCTAGTGATGCGGTGGTCTTGCCCCGCTTGTCCTTTTGATCATTGCGCAGCATCCACGGCGTGCCGTCATCGGCGTGATAGTCGTGGCACATGGCGCAGGTCGATGGGACATCGGCATTGCTGGTTTCGCCCTCATGACACTCACGGCAGGTTTTGATACCGGGCAGCAGAAGGTCGCGCGCGCTGTTTGACGTTGGCGCTTTGTGACAGCTTTCGCATTTTTCCTTCTTATGCGCCTCATGGCTGAACCAACCCTTGTGCATATAGCGGTCGGTCTGCGTCACTTCGCCAATCTGGTAATTCAGGCCGCCGCCTGCGGGAGGGGTAATGATGTGGCAGTCATAACATGCGCCGCCGCGCGAAAACACTTGCCGGATCGCTTCATCGGCGCGGCTAGGGCGGAAACGGACGGCTTGTGCATAATCGCTCGCGGTACGCTGCGCCGCATAATCGCCCGGCCGCCGCCGCTTCATTCCGCCCAGATTTATCGGGCGATCCGGACCGGTGGAGCGGTAATAGGCGGCGAGATCCGCGCGCACCTGCGCTGGTTCGCCGTGGCGCAGCGTGCGCACCGTGCCGCCAACCTCTTCGAACGCCAGACTGTGGCACATGGCGCAGTCCTTCTCCATATCCACCGGTTCAAAGCGCACGCCCTTGGTATCGGGCGTGTGGCAATCGGCACAGACCAGCGAGGATCCAAAGCCATATTTGCCCGACAGCCGCCGCCCCATTTGCGCGACCCCGCCGGTTTTCGAAAGGTGGAGATCATGCGGGAATTTCATCCCCGGATTGTCCATCGGCTTTTCGTCGAGCGAGATGCGTTTGTAGACCGGCTTATCGCCCGGCTGGATCAGCACGGCGGGCCGGAATTGCGGATGCGCCTTGCCGAAATCGGCGGCATTTTCAAGTTTGGTGTCGGTCAAACGGCTATCCAGTCCATCGTGGCATTCGGCGCAGAATTTCTGCGAAGTCGGCTGCATAGCACCCGCGCCCTCATGCTCGGTGTGACATTCGACACAGCGGCCGCGTGGTTTGTTAAAACTGGCGGCAAAAAATGCACCGACTTTGGCCAGACCTTCCGGATCGCCGCGCGCGGTCAGCAACCGGGCTGGATTGGCATGGTCGTGCGCATCATCCTTATGGCAATTGACGCAGGTGTTGTCGCGCACCGCCACAAAGGGCTCGACGTGGCACGCCTGACAATCCTTCTCCAGGCTCTTGTGCGCAAGGCTAAGCTTGCCCGATTCCCACATCGTATCGGCATGGAAACCGTCTGGCCTTTCCTCCACGCCCTGATAGGTCGACCAAGTATATATCGGCCAAGCGAGAAACGCGAACAACGCCAGCATCGCAAAGCTCCATGCACCCAGCCTTTTGCTGGGGAGCAGACCTTTCAGGGTATAGAGCGACCCCTCTTCGCGGTCCTCCGCCGAATCGGACACCGCTTCGATCCGCTTGACGGTCAAGGTGACGGCGCCGTCTTCTGCTCCCACCAAGATGACATGTCCGCCAAAACCCAGTTCGCCGCCCTTGGACGGGTCAATCCGGGTTTTCATCCTCTCCGCGCCATCGATGCGGAATTTCTGACCCGAAACGCTCTCTACCTCAACCGAGCCGTCGCCCATCTGGCGGATTACCGCATGGTCGGGACTGACCGCAAGATCGGGCAAGTGCACCGCGTTGCTGCTGTTACGGCCAACGCCGATCTCGCTTTGCGCAAAAGGTGTTGGACGGACAATCTCGCTGCCATCGGCCTTAACCGAAATCTGGCGAACCACAAAAGTCATCTGCTGCTCCGCCCCCTCACCAGTAGAAAAACACGCTGACGATATGCGCCGACAGCGATGCGATCAGGGCAAAGGTCACCGGTACATGGACATAGAGCCAGACCTGAAGCATGGCCTTCAACTTCAGATGCTGCCGCACCCGGGCGAGCGTCGCTTCTTTCTTTTCCAGCAGGCCGTCGATCTTATCGAGCGGGTCATCGCCGCCCATCCGTGGTTGATAGGCACGCTCCCGCCGCAGATCGGCCTGGGCCTGACGCGTCGCGCAATCGGGATATTTCCCACGAATGCGTTTGAGGAACCCGCCGCCAAACGGATCTTGCTCCAGCGATTTCAGCACCAATGCCGCATGCTCCGCCGATAAAGGCTGAGCGGCCTCGTGCAGCTGCCGGTCGAGCGAGCGCAAAGATTCCAGCATTTGCGTTTCGGTCATTTCATTGCGGTTGGTGCTCAATCGGTCCGGGATGGTGGCATAGAACCAGATGCCGAAAATCCCCGATATGATGACGATCATCATAAACGCATAGGCCGCCGTGTGAATGTTCCAGCCAAACTGGAATCCGGTGTGCAGCGTGCCAATTACAATCAGGCTGAGCCCCAGATACACATGCGCCGATGTCCATGCCTTCAAGGACCAGCGCCCCGGCGTCATCGCCCGTTTGCGCAGGCCCAGCATGGTGAGCCACAGGATCAGCAGCGCGCCGATGGTGCCCAAGGTATAGCCATACCAGCTGCCACCATTATGGCGCGGGGTCACATCGATGAACAGATAGCTGACGATGCAGACAAGGCTGATGCCAATCGCGA
>JBGSLY010000337.1:0-2491 GCA_041740435.1 Parasphingorhabdus sp. | reverse complement strand
GACCAACGCAGCCGCAAGCTGTTGCGGCGGAACCCGTCCGACATAGGCCTCAAACCCCGGGGAGGTCACGCTATGCCCGGCAAATTCTACCCCGGCCCGCGCACCGCCCGCGCTCAGATCATGGGCCCAGCCGTTGTGGCTGTCCCCCGATAGCACGATCAAATTGGCGTCGGCCGCTTGGGCTGCGGCCAACCCCCGTTCGCGTGCGCGCGGATAGCCGTCCCAGCTGTCGAAGTTCATCGGCAGGCCCAACTTGGCCGCCATTGCCCCGATCCGGACGCGTTGCCTTGCAATCTCTGGCGCATCTTCGGCCAAAATCTGATTTGAATCGGGGGGAAGTTTGAGCTGTCCCATCACCGATTGCTGCCCCCAAATTTGCCAGCGCGTCCCGGCTTTGACCGAACGGCGCAGCGTGTCAGCGAACCAGCGTTCCTGCGACGCGCCAATCATGGATCGGGCCGGGTCCAGCCAGACGCTATCGCGGAAACGGGTAATGGCGGCGGTCACATCCTCCTGCCCCGCCAGCGCCGCAGCAAGCGAAACCGGCTGGTCGCGCCCGGAAATCCGGCTTTCGGTTAGCATCAGTGTCGCCAGATTACCGATTTGATAGGCGGTGGGATAATCCTCTTCGCCATTGCGATCCCGCACCGGCATCCATTCGCGGAACACCCGTTCGGCCACTGCCTTTCGGGCATCCCAGCTGCCTTCGCCCGGTTGATGGTTTTCCGCGCCGCCGGTCCAGGCGTCGTTGGCGGTTTCGTGATCGTCCCACATCATGACAGCGGGATAAAGCTGGTGCAGACGCTGCAAATCCGGGTCGCTGCGATAGGCGGCGTAGCGCAGCCGGTAATCGGCAAGGTTCAAGATTTCATGCGCTGGATCGAGCATCCGCCCGGCTAAAGCCTGATCAGCAGAGGGGTAATTGCCTGCCTGATATTCATACAGATAGTCGCCGAGGTGGACCACCATGTCCAGATCCTGACGCGCGCAGGCATGGGCATAAGCGTTGAAATAGCCAAAGCCGATGTTGGAGCAGGAAAATACCCCAAGATTGAAGCGGCTGACCGGGCCCTCTGGCAAGGTCCGGGCTCGACCCACCGGCGATACCGTGCCGTCGGGCGCGATAAAGCGGTAATGATACCAACGTCCCGGTGCCAGCCCCTGTACGGTGATTTTGGCGGTGAAATCCCGTTCCGGGTCGGCGGTGACATTGCCGCTGATCCGGCCTTGGGAAAAGTCCACATCTTCGGCAAGCTCTGCGGTTAGCCGGGTTTCCTGTGCCGCGACATAGCGGGTCCAGAGCAGCACCGAACTCGCCGATGGCTCGCCGCTCGCGATCCCGTGGGTAAAGCCGCTGCGCGCCGCCAAGGCCGCGCCCATGGGCAATGCCGCCGCACCCAATCCAAAACCGCCTAGGGCCATCAATTGCCGCCGGTCCAGAGAAAATGTCATAAAATCACCCCAAAACGCCCAGTACGAGCAGGATAAGAAAGAAGAGTTGCATCGTGATGACGCTGAAAAACAAAAGCACGGCCAACCGCCGCCCCAACCCGTTGCGGCAAGCAAAGCCAGCGTAATGAACAGCAGCGACATGAAGCTAATCGAATAAATCGTGAAAATCGCATGATCATACATATGGTATCCGCGCTTACCGAGTATCGTCAGCCAGACAAAGGGCAACGACAGGGGGATCAGCAACCACGCGAATTTATAGCCATTGGATTTCAGTTTATAGAGCAGCAATTCGGGCTGCTTGTTCGCCTTTTTGATTCCGTTCAGAACGAACTTGGCCACAGGATGCTCCTGCCATGCCGTGCTGTTCTCGATCCGCTTGCCTTGACCGTCGGTAATCTGGATCGGCAGATCATCGTCACCCAATCCGGCTTCCGGATAGGGCATGTCCTCCATTGCCATCGTCGCCATCACATTGCGGCCACGTTTCAGATCGAGGATTTCGGCGGTGATTTTGGCGCGCTGCTCTGCAGTGAGGTCAGGCGCCATCAATTCCTTTTCCTGCGCGGCGATCCGGGTTTCCAGGGTGCCCGCTTCTTGCTTCACCTCTTTCGACCAGTTTTGATAGCCTTCGCCGCCGACAAACGGACTGGGCAGGAACGAAAACACCGCGAACATCAGGAAAATCGAAAACAGAAACAGCGCCATGGGCGAGACGAAACGCGCCCGCTGTCCCGCAATATAGCGCTGCGTCAGTTCCCCCGGCCGCCAGACCAGCATCGGCAGGGTGCGCCAGAATTTCCCGTCGAAATGCAGCACCCCATGTAGAAAATCGTGCCAAATCGCCCCGATTGATCGGTGAATATGCGCCGGTTGTCCGCAATTGCTGCAAAAAGCCCCGCTTACCGGTCCGGCACAGTTCAGACAGGATCCATGCTCCGAAGTATGGGCCACCTCGGCCCCGTCGATGGCCCGGGCCAGCAACCCGCCCTCAACCGCCGTGCCCAGTGCCTCGATCTCTTCCGCCATAGGCACGGTG
>JBGSLY010000336.1:0-4916 GCA_041740435.1 Parasphingorhabdus sp. | reverse complement strand
CAATGGTCTCGATAATACTATCGTCGGAACAGGCGGCGGCGATACCATCAGCGGCTTAGATGGTGCCGATACCCTGCGCGGTGGTCTGGGCCGCGATACCATTTTGGGCGGCAATGGTAATGATATTATCGATGGTGGCGGCGGCAAAGACACTATGACGGGCGGTGCGGATAAAGATACATTCCAGTTTCGCTTCCTAACCGATTTGGCCAGTGATCGACCCAATGCCGACGTCATCACCGATTTTGACAAGGCGGCGGGCGAGAAAATTCAAATCAACCTGATCGACGCCAACACAAATACTGTAGAAGACGACGATTTTGAGTGGATTTCCAGCAATGCCTTTAGCGGAACCGCTGGTGAGCTGCGCTTTCAGCAAGTCGGCAGCAGCACCTTTGTCGAAGGCGATGTCGATGGTGATGGCAGCGCAGATCTGGTTATTAAACTCGACGGACTTATCAATCTAACGTCCAATAGTTTTATTGGAGTACGAGATTTGTTGCCGAATAATGAGTTTATTGGTGGGTTGCCCGCCAGCAACGCGCCAATACATCTGGCAAGCATCGCGGTAATCGATTTTGATTATCTGATTTAAAACGGTCCTGAGTGCATTGACACGATATGCAGTCAGCGGGGATTAGCTGGCTGCATATCGCTCTAGCAGGCGATCAATCGCACGCTTTGTGCAATTGTTGCCCTAACCATGCCGATATCAGGCACATGGCCGCCACAAAGAATAATTGATTTTCGGTACTGACCCCCGACAGGCTGAGACCCATTGCCATTAGGGCACCGAGCACCATACATCCGCTGTTGACCACATTATTGGCCGCAACCGTTCGTGCGGTCTCGCTAATGTCGACTGTCGTGGTCAGGAAAGCGTATAGCGGCACCACGAACATCCCGCCAAAAATCGCCACACCCGCCAATACAAACAGCAAGGACCAAGCACCATCATGATCGAGAAAAGTGGCCAGCGAATAGAGCTGTCCATCGGTCGGTCCGGTCCAATTGACAACCACGGCGTGCAGCAAAACGACAAATATCGCCATAGCGATTACACTGGCCGGGGCGTAACGTGCAGATACATCCCCTTTGAGCAACCGGTTGATGATGATCGATCCGATAGCGATGCCAATCGAAAAAATAGCCAGAAAAAGACTGGCCACTTCCGGTGCCGAAGTCAGGACATTTTCCACCAAAGGCGGAAACTGAATGATCAGCACAGCGCCGATCGTCCAGAAAAAGCTGATCGAGATGATTGCAAGATACAGCCGCCGGATATGCAAGGTTCCGTAAATCAGACGGTATGAGGAACGGAAAATGTTGAAATCCAGTGTCTCTTTATCTTTTTGTGCCGGGGCAGGGGGAATAAACTGGGCGGCGACCCGGCCTGCTATCGCCACAAACAAGACGGCAAATATCGCAATCGAAACGCCATTGCCATTCTCGTCGATGATCAGCCCGCCCAATATCGTGCCGCCCAAAATGGCGATATACGTGCCAGCTTCGATAAGGCCGGTTCCGGCCAGAACTTCATCTTTTTCCAAATGCTGTGGCAGCACCGCATATTTGATCGGCCCGAAAAACGCCGAATGCAGCCCGAGAAGAAACAACGCGGTTAGCAGCAAGGGAATGGATTGGATATGCAGACCGATTCCGCCAATAATGGCGATAACAATTTCAAGCGATTTCACCCGGCGGGTAATCGCGGCCTTGTCGTAATTATCTGCCAATTGTCCTGCGAGCGCTGAGAACAGAAAAAATGGGAGAATAAAAATCCCCGATGCTAAAGCATTGAATGCGAAATCCTGCTCCGGATCTTTGTAAATGCTATAGGTTACCAGAATCAGCATCGCAAACTTGAACAGATTGTCATTAAAGGCACCCAGTGCCTGGGTCACAAACAGAGGTAGGAACTTGCGTTTGGTGAGCAGGGACAGGGTTGATTTCATGCAATGGGAATCCGTTTGCGGAGTGTATGGAGCTTAAAAGGGTGCAGATTGGCCGCTAGCTGCTTTGCATAACGGTTTTGCGTCAAAGGGCAATCATCGCTTTTTTTTCCATCCAGACTATCGATTATTTCCTTTGACCAATTTGGGGTCTAAAGGTCGGAACCGAGATGCTGAACCTGCCCAACATATTGACGCTGTCGCGCATTTTCGCGGTTCCGATCTTGGTGTTTCTGTTGTGGCCTGGGGTCGCGCGGACGGGTGTGCAAACGGGCATACAGCCGCTGCCCATCGATTATGGTTTGGCCTTTGCGCTATATTGCCTGATGGGAATTACCGATTATTTCGACGGCTATCTGGCCCGGGCGCAGGGCACGGTGTCCAAACTGGGCGTATTTCTTGATCCCATAGCCGACAAGATCATGGTCGCGGCGATTATCGTGCTGTTGATATTCACTCGCGACATCAACGGCTATCATGTGATCGCGGCGCTGATCATTTTGCTCCGCGAAATCATGGTGTCGGGTCTGCGCGAGTATCTGGCGACGTTGCAGGTTAGCGTGCCCGTCTCGCAACTGGCCAAGTGGAAAACGGCCCTGCAATTGGTGGCGTTCGGTGCGCTCATTCTGGCCGGGGCGCTTCCTAAATGGGAGTTTGTAGAGCAAACAGGCATTTTCACCCTTTGGGCGGCGGCAATCCTGACTCTCGTTACCGGATGGGACTATTTGCGTGTCGGCATCCGGCATATGGATTGAGCAATGGCCGCGTTGAATATTGTAACATTCGCTTGGGTGCGCGAACGGCTGGGGCAGGGGGAGTATGTGCTCGACTTTCCCGATCTGGCAGATTTGACGGTGCGCGAGTTGCTGGATCGCCTTGCGCGGTCGCAGCCGGAGGCGGAATTTTTGATTCCGGATATTGCGCGCCTGCGTTTCGCGCTTGATCAGCACATGGTCGAAGCGGACCAGCCTATCGGTCAGTCCCGGGAATTGGCGATCTTCCCGCCAGTGACCGGCGGATGATTACCGTCGCTGTCACGGCGGAGGATTTTGATGTGGCGGCCCTGCACGCACGGCTTAGCAAGCATGGCGGCGGGGCAATTGCCAGTTTTGTCGGACTCGTGCGCGGGACGGGCGGCATTGAAGCTTTGGAGCTAGAGCATTACCCCGTGATGACCGAGCCTGCGCTGAAAAACATTTGTGAGCAGGCTTGGAACCGCTGGCCTTTGCTTGCGGTGTCCGTGATCCACCGGGTCGGCAAATTATCGGCCGGTGCGCAAATCGTTTTCGTCGGCACGGTGTCGGCGCATCGTCAGGCTGCTTTTGATAGCTGCAATTTCATCATGGACTTTCTGAAAACCGAGGCGCCGTTCTGGAAACGCGAGTTCCTGTCCGATGGCACGTCCCGCTGGGTCGAAGCGCGGGCAGAGGACGATTCTGCGCGCGACAATTGGCAACACTCAACCCGCTGACCGCGACACGGCATGGCGCCGAATTATGTCGGCTAGCAACAGAAACTCCTCCCTCCGGGGGCTGTTCCGCCGCCATAGAAGAGCGATTTCACGCGACGCATGCGGGGATTTGAGCGGACGAACAGCGATATTGAGCGTGCCGATTATCCCCGCATCAATCGCCATTTGCGGAATCATCGTCAAGCCGAGTCCATTGTTGACCAGCTGGACCAAAGTGTGCAGCGATGTCGCCATCATAGTTGCCGAAGCGCGCAGCTCGGGCCGGTTGCAGGCCGCCAATGCATGGTCCTTCAGGCAATGCCCGTCCTCCAGCAGCAGCAGTCGATGTTCATCGATCATTGCCGGATCGATAATGGCGGGCGGATCGCGCGGATCGTCCTTGGGAAAGGCTATCAGTATGGCGTCGTCGCAAATTTTGGCACTCTCCACATCACCGCAGGCGAAGGGCTTGGCGAGCAAAATGCAATCGACTTGTCCGTGATGCAAGGAGTCGCAAGCAGCAGCACTGGTTTCTTCGCGCAGCATGAGCTGTAATTCCGGCCGTTCCAGTCGCAATTGGGGCAACAAACTGGGCAGGACAAACGGCGCGATCGTCGGAATAACGCTCACGCGCAATTCTCCGGCCAATGGCTTTCCGGAGGCACGCGTCATTTCGGTCAGCTCTTCTGCCTCGCGCAAAATCCGGTGCGCCTTGGCTACAACTTTGAGACCCAGCGGCGAAAACCGCACCAGCCGCCGCGTTCGCTCAACCAGAATGACGTCGAGCAGCGTCTCCAGCTCCTTAATCCCGGCCGACAGGGTGGACTGGGTTACAAAACAGGCTTCTGCTGCTCGGCCAAAATGGCCATGCTCTTCCAAAGCCACCAGATATTGCAGCTGTTTCAACGTTGGCAGATAGGTGGTCATAGATTGAGTCTGTCCATCATAGACGAGATGTTAATCGAAATTTTCCAATGCTGCACCACGAAATCAGGAAGGTTGCAAAAAAGGACTGGTAAATGGGAGGCAAAGACCATAGCTTTGCAACAACACACCTCTTGGAGGGACTGCCCATGTTTGGGTCGCTTATTGACTATATCGAATCTATCCGCGCCCGCGATCCTGCGCCGCGATCCCGCTGGGAAATCCTGCTCTATCCCGGCGTTTTGGCGGTGGGATTGCACAAAGTGGCCCATTGGCTGTTTCGAGGGGAACTGTATTTTCTCGCCCGGTTTATCAACCATTTCTCCCGCTTTTTGACCGCGATTGACATCCATCCGGGTGCCAAAATCGGCCGGAACCTGTTCATTGATCATGGATTTGTTGTGATTGGCGAAACCGCAGAAATCGGCAATAACGTGACCATCTATCAGGGTGCGACCCTCGGCGGGACCAACCCCACCAATGGGGTAGGCGGCAAGCGGCATCCGACCATTTGCGACAATGCGATCATCTCCCTCGGCGCCGCCATATTGGGGCCGATTACCGTGGGCGAAGGGGCGCGAATTGGCGCC
>JBGSLY010000335.1:0-8266 GCA_041740435.1 Parasphingorhabdus sp. | reverse complement strand
CTTTTTGGGAACGCATCCGCGAATGACACAGGTGCCGCCGACGCGATATTCCTCGGCAATCGCCACCTTTGCGCCATAAGACGCCGACACCCGCGCCGCACGCACGCCGCCGGAGCCCGCGCCGATAACAAACAGGTCATAGTCATAGTCGGTCATGATGGTCCTTTCGTCCTATTGCTAGGCATATCGCGTTCCCGCGCAGGCGGGAACCTCGGAGGCTCGATCTCGCTAGGTTCCCGCCTGCGCGGGAACACAGTATAGCTTTTTTCGGCCTCTAATCCCCGGCAAACGCCCGTGCCTTCAATGTTTCGGTCGAAATGTCCATCGGGTTACCCTCGCCGCTCGATAACGCATTGGCCATCGCCTTGCCCAATTCCACCCCGAATTGATCGAACGGATTGATACCGAGCAACACCGCATTGGCAAAAGTCCGATGCTCGTAAAACGCAATCAATGCCCCCAAGGTCCGGGCATCGAGCCGGTCGAGCAGCAGCGTGACACTCGGCCGGTCGCCGGGATAGTTGCGGTCGGGATCGTCCGATTGCTGCCCCTGCATTAACGCCGCGCCTTGGGCAAAGCAGTTCATTAACAGGCCAATGTGATGCTCTGGGTCGAGATCATGGCCCGGCTCGATCACTGCCAAAAACTCGGTCGGGACAAGATGCGTGCCCTGATGCAACAACTGAAACACCGCGTGCTGTGCGTCGGTACCCACCCCGCCCCAGACAATCGCCGCGCTACTCAATGCCAAGGGTTCGCCCGCGGTCGTCACCGACTTGCCGTTGCTCTCCATCTCCAATTGCTGCAGATAGGGCGGGACCAGCGCCAGCCGCTCGTCATAAGCAAAAACGCTGCGCGTCTGACACCCGCGCACCTGTGCATAATATTGGTCGATCAGCGCAGCGAGAAGCGGGATATTGGCCTCCAGCGGCGCATCGCGGAAATGCCGGTCCATCTCCGCCGCGCCTTCGAGCAATTGCTCAAAAACATCATAGCCGAGCGCCACCGCGACGCTGAAACCAATCGATGACCAAAGTGAGTACCGACCGCCAACCGATTCCGCGAACGGCAGGATGCGGCTGTCATCGATGCCCCATTGCGCGGCCTTATCGGGCTTGCAAGTCAGGGCCACGATCCGGCCATAGACATCGGCGACCCCGGCGGCCTCCATCCATTGCATTACCGACTTTGCGTTAAGAAAGGTTTCGGCGGTGGTGAAGCTTTTGGACGCCAAAACGAGCAACGTCTTGTGCGGATCGAAACGCCCCAAAACTGGCTCCAATGCCGCGCCGTCGATGTTCGAGACGACCGCCACATCAACTTTGCCCTGCCCCGGCCCCAAAGCCCGCAGCAACATTTCCGGCCCCAAAGCCGAACCACCGATGCCCAAATGGATGATATGGCGGATATCGCCCAGCAAGCCCTCTTCCACCGCCATAACCAAAGTCGCCATGCGGCTATGTAGCGCTTCGGCAAGGGCTACATCTTCCTCTGCACCCACACCGCGCTCGGCGGTATGGGTTGCCGCGCGACCTTCGCTTGGATTGACAATCGCCCCGGAAAATAGCGCAGCGATCTGCGCCTCCATATCCATCGAGCGGGCATATTCCAGCAATATGGCTTGAGCGCCGGACGCGATATGGGTCTTGGCAAAATCAAAATAGATGCCCGACTGAACTTTGGCAAAAGCCGCCAGCCGGTCGGGATCGCTGCTGAGCAGCCCCGCCAGTGGGGTCTGGGTAAGCGCGGTTAACTTGCCGACGGGAAACTGGCTCATGGGGGGCCTTCCGATATAAAGAGTTGCCGCTTGCTATCGGCTATAGCCCCCCTTCACAACCCCGAATTGCTATGCAGTCCGCGCGATGGTTGCACTTGACCGCATGGGCCATAGACCGCAAAGGGCCATGCATGTCATCCGCCACCAAAACCCGATCAGAAACCGCCGATTTTTTGCTGTTTCTGGTCAAGCTGTCGCTGTTCATGCTAGTGCTGCGCAGTTTCATCGTCGCGCCGTTCAATATTCCGTCGGAATCGATGCAGCCGCGCCTGTTGGTCGGCGACTATCTGCTGGTGGCCAAATGGCCTTATGGCTATTCGCGCTTCAGCCTGCCCTTTGGCGTTCCGCTAATTCCCGGACGGATTTTACCGGAACAGCCCGAACGCGGTGATGTGGTCGTCTTTAAAGCGCCGCCCAAGGACGAACTCGACTATATAAAACGCGTAATCGGCTTTCCCGGTGAAACCATACAGGTCACCAACGGCGTGGTATCGATCAACGGCGTGCCGGTTCAGCGCAAGCAAATCGACGATTTCCTCTATCCGGTTTCACCCAACAGCCCTTGTTATGCCTCGGAATATGAAACGACAAAGGACGGCATAGCCATGTGCCGATACCGCCAATTTGAGGAAACATTGCCCGGCGGCAAAACCTATCGCACACTCGACATCATGGAAAACTCAGTAGGCGACACCACCCGGCCCTATGTCGTGCCCGATGGCCATTTGTTTGTGATGGGCGACAACCGCGACCGCAGCGCCGATAGCCGGTGCGCCGCCGAAGGCAGCCTTGACCCCGCTTGCCCCGGCGAACCCGATGTAGCGGTTGGCATGCTGCCCGCTGAAAATCTTGTCGGGCGCGCGCTGGTCAGTGTGTTTTCAACCGATGGTTCGGCGGAATGGATCAAGCCATGGACGTGGGTCAGCGCCGCCCGCTGGGACCGGATCGGGGAAGGATTTTGACCGTCGCGGGTTTCAGCAACTGGTTGGCGCAGGCCCTAAACCTACCCGAAGCCGACTTAGCCGATATGGCATTGTACAAGCGCGCCTTTACCCATGGCAGTGCCGATGGCCCGGATTACCAGCGGCTGGAGTTTCTCGGTGACCGGGTATTGGGGCTGATTATTGCGCAGCAGCTATTTGAACTGTATCCCGATGAGCCCGAAGGAAAATTGTCGCAGCGCCTGAATATGCTGGTCTCCGGCACCGCCTGCGCCGCTGTGCTGAGCAGGCTTGGCGGTAGCGAGTTTATCCGACTGGGCAAGCAAGCCCGGGACGATGGCGCACGGCAAAGCCCCCATATACAGGGCGATGTCATGGAGGCACTCATCGGCGCGATCTACTGCCAGTCTGGGCTGGACACGGCCCGCGATTTTGTTCTGCGACATTGGCAGGACGATATTGCCGCGCTGCAGGACGATGTCCGGCACCCTAAATCCATCTTACAAGAATGGGCCGCTGCCAATAAACGCAAATCGCCGGTCTATGAACTGATCGAGCGCATTGGCCCCGACCACGCGCTGCAATTCCGGGTCCGGGTATCCGTGGCCCATGTCGGCAGCGCGGAGGCCAGCGCGCCATCGAAACAGACCGCCGAAACCGCCGCCGCCGTTCGCTTTTTGGAGCAATACACATGACACAAAAATGCGGCGTCGTGACGCTAATTGGTGCGCCCAATGCGGGCAAATCCACCCTGATCAACGCGCTGGTCGGACAGAAGGTCGCGATCACCAGTGCCAAGCCGCAAACCACGCGCGGGCGGTTGATGGGAATTGCGATGGATGGGGAAACCCAGATCCTGCTCAACGACACCCCAGGAATTTTCGAACCGCGCCGCCGTTTCGACCGGTCGATGGTATCGGCGGCCTGGGAAGGCGCGGACAGCGTCGATGTGCTGGTCTTTCTGGTCGATGGCAAGGCGGGCCTCGGTCCCAAGGTGACCAGCATCGCCGAAAAGCTGGCCACCCATCCGGCACGTAAAATTCTGGTGCTGAACAAGGTCGATGTCGCCACAAAAGAGCGACTGTTGCCGCACGTCGAAAAATTGCACATGCTGGCGGCGTTTGAGGAGACGTTTTTCATCAGCGCACTGACCGGTGACGGGCTGGACGAATTACGCCAATGGCTGATGGAGGCAATGCCAGAGGGGGCGTGGCATTATCCGGAAGATCAGGCCTCGGACGTGTCACAACGGTTGATGGCCGCCGAAATCACCCGCGAACAGATTTTTCAGCGCCTGCACGCCGAACTGCCCTATGCCGCCGCCGTCACCACCGAAAAATATACCGAGCGCAACGATGGCAGCGTCGAGATCCACCAGCAAATCCTGATCGAACGCGCCAGCCAGCGTGCCATCATCCTAGGCAAGGGCGGCCATCAATTGCGCAGCATTGGCGAGGCCGCGCGCAAGGAAATTGGCACGCTGCTAGGCTCACACGTCCATCTGTACTTGCACGTCAAGGTCAGCGCAAAATGGACCGAAGACCGCAGCCTGTACCGCGATATGGGAATGGATTGGGTGGAGTAATTGGCTTAGGTATCGTTCCAAGGATGCCAATCACGGGTGGTTGGCACGGAATAGGGAATTAGGCGGTAAACCGGTAGAAATGCGTTCACTCAGCCATCCTACGCGGATTGTTCCTGCGGCATTTCTTGCGGCCATATTCCTTGGCACTTTGGTGCTGATGCTACCCGTAGCCACCGTGAGCGGTGAGAGCGCAGGGTTCGTCAACGCCTTTTTTACAGCCACATCGGCCATCTGCGTAACCGGGCTAATCACCGTTGACACCCCGACCTATTGGTCCAGTTTTGGACAGGTCGCGATCATGCTGATGTTCCAGATCGGCGGGCTGGGCATAATGACCGCGGCCACATTGCTCGGCCTTGTCGCAGGAAAGCGCATGAGCCTGTCGAGCCGCGCGGTGGCGCTTACCGAACATGGTCATTTGAACCGCGCTGAAACCGTGGGCCTCGTCAAATTGGTGTTTGTGGTCAGCATCGCTTTCGAAGCAGCGGTGGCCTTTTGCCTGTGGCTGCGCTGGTGGATGTATTATGACATGGCGGCGGCTGAGGCGGCTTGGCACGCGATTTTCCATGCCATTTCAGCCTTCAACAACGCCGGATTTTCCACTTTTTCCGACAGTTTGATCAGCTGGCAGACCGATGCCGGGATCCTTGCGCCGATTATGGCGGCGATCATCATTGGCGGGATCGGATTTCCGGTGCTGCATGAACTCTGGACGCGCCGCAAGAAGGACATGCGCCGCCGCCCATGGGCGTTGCACAGCCGGTTGACGCTGATCGGTAGCATCGCGCTGCTCTTTGCCGGAACCGTGCTAATGCTGGCGGCGGAATGGTCCAATCCCGACACCTTGGGGCCAATGGCGGTCGGCGACCGGCTGCTGAACGCCGCGTTTCATTCGGTGTCGATGCGCACGGCGGGCTTCAATGCTTTGAATGTCGGGGACTTTGCCGACCATAGTCTGGCAATCAACTATCTGTTCATGTTGATCGGCGGCGGCAGCGCGGGAACGGCGGGCGGGTTGAAGGTCACGACTTTCGCACTGCTGGGGTTCGTTGTCTGGTCGGAAATTCGCGGCCGCGCCGAAACCACCATTTTTTCGCGCCGGGTGGGATCGCCCGTTGTGCGTCAGGCTTTGTCGATCGTGCTGATTGCCATCGCATTGATCGGAATGGTGACTCTGGTCATTGCCTGGATAGAGCCCGAGATTGATTTCCAGTTCATCCTGTTTGAAACCATTTCCGCCTTTGCCACCGTCGGCTTGTCCGCAGGGATTACCGCGAGCCTCTCGACACCGTCGCTGCTGTTGCTGGTGCTGTTGATGTTCGTTGGCCGCGTTGGCACCATCACCTTTGCCACCGCGCTGGCGCTGGCACCGCACAGTATCAAATATCGCTATCCAGAGGAGCAACCCATTGTTGGCTAAGAACAGAAAAACCTCTCCCACCGCCGTGGCGGTCATCGGCCTTGGCCGGTTTGGCACTGCGGTCGCGCAGTCGTTGTTACAGCTGGGGCATGATGTCCTCGCCATCGACTTTGATGCCAAGCGCGTACAGATGCTCGCCGACGAATTGCCGCACGTGCTGCAAGCGGACACCACCGATCGCGATGCCTTGCGTCAGATTGGACTGGGCGAGTTCCGCCGGGTTGTGGTCGGCATCGGCAGCGATGTGGAGGCCAGCGTGCTGACTGTAATGGAACTGACGGATCTTGCCATCCCGCAAATCTGGGCCAAGGCAACGCACAAAACGCATGGCCGGATTCTAGAGCGTGTCGGTGCGCATCACGTGGTCTATCCTGAGGAGCGCATGGGCCAACGCGTGGCGAGACTTGTTACCGGAAAGATGATCGATCATATTGAATTTGCTGAAGATTTCTCGATCATCAAAACCAAGGCACCTGCCGCTCTGGTTGGCAGCATTTTGAGCATATTCGATACCATGTCAAAATTCGGTGTCGCGATAATCGGCGTCAAACCCGTGGACGGCCCCTTTCGGCACATTACCGAGGATATCGTGGTGCGCGCCAACGATTTGCTGATCGTCGCCGGATGCAACGAAGCCTGCGACACCTTTGCAGCGCTGGAATAGGGCTGCCCACCATCACCCGGCTGCGGGCGCATCAGCATCTCAGCAAAAAATGCCGTAACCGAGGTCCGACCAATCTCTGACTAGAGCAGTTTTCGATCTGCTTGAATCACATCACCGCTCTAGATTCCTTGTTTTTCGCGATTTCCGAGCCCTGAAATGTTCCATTCCACTGTAAATCGCTTTCGGCACTGTTGCAGGTACGCAAGCCGCATTTCAATGACGATGATCCACGCCGGTATTATGTAACGAGCAATGGCGGCCCGCCGTGCTGTCGCAACATCGGGCCGCCAAAAGAACTCAAAATATAAAGTCGGTACTTTGCAAGCTGACGGTACCAACCAGCAAAACGGAGAAGTCTGCGGACCGGTCTCCATCGAGATCAAGCGAAAAGCTGCTATTGGTTCCATTGCTGCGAAGTATAATTTCCCCTGCTTGGCCGGTAAAAACGTTTACCAGAACAAAGGCATCGTCCGTACCGCCGGAAATCGCATCGATTGCCGACAAGTCAATTCTGTCCACACCGGAAACAAAATCGGTGATACGGTCTCTCAACAGCCGGTCGGCACTGCTATCCGCGCCACTATCGAAAGTGAATCTGTCATTGCCATCACCGCCGGCCATAATATCCCGGCCTGTATCACCGCCGATTGTGTCGTTTCCGGTCCCTCCCAACAATCGATCATCACCTTCGCCGCCTTTGAGTGAGTCGTCACCATTAAAGCCGTTTAGGATATCGTTTTCAGTTCCACCCGAAAGGACGTCGTTACCAAAGCCACCGAGTAATCTGTCCTCGCCTTCACCTCCATCGATAATATCATCCCCGGAATTGCCGATCAGCGTGTCGCGACCTGCACCTCCATCAATCGTATCGTTGCCCCGCATCGCCGCTGATTGAGTCATCACCATCAAATCCGAAAATTGTGTTGTCCGCGATTGTTCCCAATAAAACCTCCGACAGATTGGCAAAATTTAATAAAGCCAAAATAGGGTCGTGATCCGATGACGCCGGATTGGTCGCTCCGTTTCGGTCATTGTACCCTGTGTTGATATGAACAACATCGACTTCGGCAATGGCGGCCAGTTCATCGTCAACCAGAATATGATCCAATGTCTGACTGCGTCCATCAAAATCATAGGTATAGCGCTCTTCGGGGGAAAGCAGGTCGACAACCAGATTGCTGTACTGCGTCCCACCGACCATCGGGTCCCCGTTGGCGTCGACTTGTCCAGCCAGCACCTCAAGCGGGCGATAGAACCAAAACTCGTTCATATCGCCGGCGGAGATAACATTGCCGCCCGCCTGAGAGGCTAGATTCTGTACCGCGTAAACATCTTCCGCCAATGTGTTGCGCAGAGCCCAGTCACCATTGGCGGGATCACCGGCGGCGTTGTCTTGCGCCAACTGATAAAAGTCGCCCGAACCGCCCTTTGACGGCAAGTGACTGCTAAAGGCGTAGATTGCCTGACCGTTGAAGGTGAATTCCGCGACCAGAGAACGTCGGGTTCCAACCCAATCCGAGGCATTGGCCAGACCTGCGTCGTTGATGGTGATCAGGTCGCCCGCGTCGGCCACGCCATCGCCGATCCGGTCGGTATATTGACGGCGCTCTTCGATCGTCGCATCGGCCGCGAGATCGCCCAACTGCACCCGGTCGGTGTCATACAAAAAGCCGACCCGGATATTTGCGCCAGGTGCCCCGCCGACATCCCCGGAAATTTCAGGGGCTTCGTCAACCCATTGATAATTCTTGCCGGTGGCCAGATTGACTGCCGCCACCAACTGCTCCCAAGTTTGATCGGCCTCGGTCACGCCATCGGCGGTGGTGCCGTTATTGTCCTGGATTTCCTGAATTGCGATAATGTCCGGTGCACCCAGATT
>JBGSLY010000334.1:0-3500 GCA_041740435.1 Parasphingorhabdus sp. | reverse complement strand
CCATGCCGAAGCAATCGGGATCAGCTATGATCCGGCGGTTATCAGCTATGCTGACCTGCTCGATATCTTCATGGCCACCCATGACCCGACACAGCTTAATCGGCAGGGCAATGATATCGGCACCCAATATCGTTCCGCTATTTTTCCGCTAAACGATGAGCAACGGGCAGAGGCAGAGGCGGTGTTGCAGCGTGCACAGGCCGACTGGCCCGCGCCAATTGTCACGACGATTGAAGAGGCCGCCACCTGGTATCCAGCGGAAGATTATCACCAAGGCTATTGGGATGGGGAAGGACAGCGCAATCCCTATTGCCTTGCGGTCATCCCGCCCAAGCTGCAAAAACTCCGCAAGAAATATGCGGCCCGCATCACCGAGAATCAGGACTAAGCCCCCAATGAAACCCATTCGCAAGGCCGTTTTCCCCGTCGCCGGACTTGGCACCCGCTTTTTGCCAGCGACCAAGGTCGTTCCCAAAGAAATGCTGCCGATCGTCGACAGGCCACTGATCCAATATGCGGTCGATGAAGCGGTGGAGGCGGGTATTGAGCATCTGGTTTTCGTTACCGGCCGCGGCAAAGGGGTGATTGAAGACCATTTTGATATTGCCTTCGAACTGGAACGCACGATGAGCGACCGGGGCAAGGACTTGTCGATCCTCGATTCGACCCGGCTCAAACCCGGCTGCGCGTCCTTTGTCCGGCAACAAGAACCTTTGGGTCTGGGCCACGCGATCTGGTGCGCGCGCGAGATTATCGGCGATGATCCGTTCGCGATTTTTTTGCCCGACGAGTTCATGGTCGGCTCCCCCGGCTGTATGAAGCAAATGGTGTCGGTTTATGAGCGGCTGGGCGGCAATGTCATCTGCGCGCTGGAAATCCCGATGGAGCAAACCTCCAGCTATGGCGTGATTGATCCGGGCAAGCGCGACGGAGCAGTGACCGAGGTACTGGGCCTGGTCGAAAAGCCTGCACCGGGCACCGCGCCGTCCAACCTTATCTTGCCGGGCCGCTATATCTTGCAGCCCGAAGTCATGAAGATATTGGAAACGCAGGAAAAGGGCGCGGGCGGGGAAATCCAGTTGACCGACGCCATGGCCAGCATGATCGGCAAACAGCCGTTTCACGGTGTCACCTTTGATGGTCGCCGGTTCGATTGCGGATCAAAAGCGGGTTATGTCGAGGCCAACCTTGCCCTCGCGCTGGAACGTGCGGATATCGGCGATCATATCCGGGCGTTTGCGAAGGAATTACTGGGTGTTTGACGCCCGTTAAGCGCAGTTTCATATAGGCCGCGATACCCAAGATTCAAAGGAGCAAGGCTATGCGCAAAACACGTTTACTCGTTATAGTTTCAGCAGCACTTGCTCTGTCCGGCTGTGTGGCATCAACGATCATTTCTGCTCCGTTTAAGGCCGCAGGAACCATTGTCGAAACGGCGGTCGATTCGGCCACCCAAACCGAGAATGAACGCGAGGAAGATGTCGGCAGAAAAGTCCTTGCCGAAGAGAAAAAGCAGAAAGAGCGGGAAAAATATTGCCGCAAAAATCCGGACGCTTGCGATGATTAAATAGGGTCAGCGCCTATTCCTGTTCCAGCGTTCTCCCTCGGCCCGACCCATTTTACACACCTAAGCGCATTTTCCGTGCAGCATATCCCCTGCTCGCTTGCCCAATCGACCCGGACGGTTCAGCTTTTCCCGACTTAGGGAGAAGGCGAATGCCGAGTTCAAACCGTTTAATCGCAGTACTGCTCCTGCTGCTTCCTGCTTGCGCGCATGCAGGCGATGATATGGGGAGCGGCATGGCGAGCTATTACGGCAATGAACTCGCCGGAAATAAAACCGCTAGCGGCGAGCCCTTCGACCCCGATGAAATGACCGCCGCACACCGCACCGCCCCTTTTGGTACCCGCATCAGGGTGACCAATGTTGAAACGGGGGAGGATGTTGTGGTGCGGGTAAATGATCGCGGTCCGTTCCACCGCAGCCGGATTATCGACATATCCTATGCCGCCGCCCGAAAAATCGGCCTGCACCGCAGCGGGACGGCGAAGGTCAAACTGACTATGCTGGATTAGCGTCTGCTAATCTCCGCTAACCCGCTCAATATCGGCGCCTGCCGCCGCCAGTTTTTCTTCCAGCCGTTCATAACCGCGATCAAGGTGATAGATCCGCGCCAACTGCGTTTCCCCCTCGGCGGCTAGAGCCGCAATCACCAGGCTCATCGAAGCGCGCAGATCGGTGGCCATCACCTGCGCCCCGTTCAGTTTCTTGACCCCGTGCACCACAGCGGTGCGTCCCTTGGTTTCAATATGCGCGCCCATCCGGTTGAGTTCCGGGACGTGCATATAGCGGTTTTCGAAGATGGTTTCGGTGAGCACGCTGGCACCATCAGCTAGGCAAAGCATTGCCATCAACTGCGCCTGCATATCGGTAGCAAGACCCGGATAAGGGGCCGTGGACAGAGTCAGGGGCCGCAATTTTCCGTCCGAGGCGACCTTTATGCCCTTTTTATGTGACTCCACATGGACCCCCGCTTCGGAGAGCGCGGCCAGCGTGGATTCCATCTCATCGGCATTGGCCCCGACCAGATTGATTTCGCTGCCGGTAATGGCCGCTGCACAGGCATAGCTGCCCGCTTCGATCCGGTCCGCCATCACCCGATATGTGGCACCATGCAGCCGGGGCACGCCGTGGATGGTCAGGTTGGAGCTCCCAATCCCCTCAATATCCGCGCCCATTGCCGCCAGCATCTTGCACAGGTCAACAATTTCAGGCTCCCGCGCGGCGTTCTTCAAAACGCTGGTGCCGTTGGCCAGCACCGCCGCCATCACCGCGTTTTCGGTTGCGCCCACCGACACCACCGGAAAAGAAAAGGCACCGCCGGGAAGGCCGCCATCGGGAAGCCGCGCGGTGACATAGCCGCTTGCCATCTCCATATGTGCGCCCATCGCCTCCAGCGCCTTCAGGTGCAGGTCAATCGGCCGATTGCCAATCGCACAGCCACCGGGCAGCGACACGGTGCACTCGCCCATACGCGCCAGCAGCGGCCCCAATACCAAGATCGAGGCCCGCATTTTGCGGACGATGTCATAGGGGGCCATGGTCGCGGTGATGGTCGATGCCTTCATCGTCATCACCCGGCCAAAATCCTCTGGCCGCGATCCTTCGATGGTGGTGGAAACACCCAATTGGTTGAGCAAATGGCCGAAGCTATCGACGTCAGCCAAGCGCGGCAAATTGCGCAGTGTCACCGGTTCATCGGTAAGCAGGGCACAGGGCAGAAGCGTCAAGGCGCTGTTCTTTGCCCCGGAAATCGGAATGCTACCGG
Organism: Parasphingorhabdus sp.; assembly: GCA_041740435.1. Classification (GTDB taxonomy): domain Bacteria; phylum Pseudomonadota; class Alphaproteobacteria; order Sphingomonadales; family Sphingomonadaceae; genus Parasphingorhabdus. The sequence continues at coordinate 171 of JBGSLY010000334.1, read as the reverse complement.
AAAGGCGATTGCCGCCACGTATCGAGATAATGTCCATCCCGACTATCTAGCCGTTTCAAGCGCGCAGGCAAGGATTTTGACGGCAAGCTAATGTTCAAGGCCCAATACGCCTCAACACCAGATTTTTGTGATTTACGCCTTCAACCGCTCCGCATGCCATGCAACATGCTC
>JBGSLY010000333.1:0-5712 GCA_041740435.1 Parasphingorhabdus sp. | reverse complement strand
GGCTGGCCTTGGCCTTGGCAACCGATACCATAAGTTCGGCCTTGCCCGAGCCTTCGTCGAGCAATTGCTGCGCCTTGAGGACAGCGGCGCGGGCGATTTCCATCTCGCTATAGAGATGCGCGGCGCGGTGTTGCAGCGCCTGAAACTGGCCGATAATCCGGTCAAACTGCTTGCGCTGTTTCAGGTAATCGACGGTCATATCCATTGCGCCTGCACCCACGCCGACGGCTTCTGCCGCCGATCCGATCCGCCCGGCGTTGAGCATCCGGCTAAGTACAGCCCCGCCCTGATCAACCTCGCCGACAACCGCATCGGCATCGACAATCACGCCTTCGAAGTCGACGTGCGCGGCCACCGAGCTGTCAACCAGCTTTTCGTTGGTGAGGCTTATTCCAGCGGCCTTGGGGCCGACCGCAAATATGGTCAACCCTTCGCTTTCCCCTGCACTACCGCCGGTGCGCGCCGCAACCAGCATCATATCCGCCGACCCGCCATGCAGGACAAAGCTCTTTTTGCCGTCAAGCCGGAAACCATTGCCTTCACGGCTAGCGCTCATCGCAATCGCCTTGGGATTGTGGCGCGGGCCTTCATCCACCGCCAGAGCGACCACGGTATCGCCCGACAAAATGCCAGGGAAATACATATCGCGCAGCGCTTGGCCGCCCGCATTGAGTGCTTCCACCGCAGCAACGGAAGTCGAAAGAAACGGTGAGGGCGTCAGATTGCGTCCGATTTCTTCCAGCACGATCCCGGCCTCGACATGGCCTAGACCCAGTCCGCCATCGTCTTCGCCAATAAGGATCCCCGTAAAGCCCAATTCGGCAAATTGCTTCCACAGCGCATGGCCAAAGCCATCCTTGCATCCGGTATCACGCCAATGGCGTAACTGTTTGTTTATCGCACCTTCTTCGGCCATGAAGCCGCGTGCGGTGTCGGCCAGCATCTGCTGATCGTCGTTATAATAGAGGGGCATAGCAAAGGTCCTTGATAATCAGTTGAGCGGGAAGCCGGGCCGCATTCAGGCGTCGGGCAGTTCCAATATGCGTTTGGCGACGACGTTCAGCATAACCTCGCTGGTGCCGCCTTCGATGCTGTTCGCCTTGGTCCGGAGCCATTCGCGAGACGTAGAGCCGCCCCGCGTCGCCGCGCTGTCCCATTCCAATGCCAGACTGCCGTCGGCGGCCATCACTAGTTCGTGACGCTGCTTGTTGAGCTCGGTTCCGGCGTATTTCATCATATTGGGCTGCGCCGGATGGCATAGCCCTGCCTTAAAGGTATCGCCAAACCGCTCGGTCATCGCGCGGTAGGCAAGGACATCGACGTCGAGCATCGCCATTTGTACGCGCAGGATGGGATCGTCCATCTTTCCCGCCGCATCGCGTCCGACCCGGTCGGCATAGCTCGCGCCCAAAGACGTCGCCCCTTGCGAACCGCCGCCGGAGATCATTGAACGTTCGTGGCCCAGCAGATATTTGGCCACGTCCCAACCGCGATTGACCTCTCCCACCACCGCCGAAACGCCTTCGCCATAGCTTTTCGGCACTTCGACATTGTCAAAGAAGGTTTCGCAGAACGGCGAATAGCCAGAAATGAGCAGGATCGGTTTGGTCGTCACACCCTTGCTCGCCATGTCGAACAGCAGGAAGCTGATCCCTTTGTGCTTGGAGCTTTTGTCGGTGCGCGTCAGACAGAAAATCCAGTCAGCATGATTGGCATAGCTGGTCCAGATTTTCGATCCGTTGACCAGAAAATGATCGCCCTTATCTTCGGCGCTGGTTTGCAGCGAGGCAAGGTCGGACCCCGAACCAGGCTCCGAATAGCCCTGACACCAGCGGATTTCGCCGCGAACGATGGGCGGCAGAAAATGCTTCTTCTGCTCCTCGGTTCCGAAGTGCAGCAGCGCGGGGCCAAGCATCCAGATACCAAAGCTCGACAAAGGCGAACGGCAATGAAGCCGTGCCATTTCCTGCGCCAATATCTTGGTCTCTTCGCGCGACAACCCACCGCCGCCATATTCCTTGGGCCAATCGGGCGTGGTCCAGCCGCGCGAAGCCATCGCGTCGAGCCATTCCTTTTGCCCCGGCTTATATACGGCGTTGCGACCGCCCCAACAGGCATCACTTTCATCGCGGGCGGGTTCGCGCATTTCGGGTGGGCAATTCGCCTCCAGCCAAGCGGCGGTTTCGCGGCGGAAACTTTCCAGATCAGACATAAGGCGATTCTCCTTTAACCGGTTAATTAAAAATTGGACGCTGCGCAAAAAGCCGGAGACTCGAAGCGGCGGAACCAAAGTTTACGTTATCGTCAACCTATGGCCAAAATCCGGGCCGTTCAAGCCCTTTGACAGTTTGCCATGATTCCGTAGCGGCATCGTCCCGCCCGCGCTTATAAGTTGACGCGGCGAAAGCGCCGTGCCTATCCTGCCTGTAAAATAACGGGAGAGAGAACATGCGCTTTGCGGGCAAAACCATCGTCATTACCGGCGGCACTTCGGGGATCGGACGCGGAACGGTTGATCTGTTTCTGGCCGAAGGGGCACAGGTTGTCGTCGGCGACATCGATGAGGCCGAAGGCATGAAAATGGCCAGCCATTTGGGGGAGTCCTTCCACTTCATTCCCTGCGACGTGACCAAGACCGACCAGATCAAGGCATTGATGGACGGGGCAGCACATAAAACCGGCGGCATTGATTATGTGTTCAATAACGCCGGGTCGGGCGGTCCGCGCGCGCCGATTGACGAAATTACCGAGGACGAATGGGATTTTGCGCAGGCACTGCTGCTGAAATCGGTGGCTATGGGAATGCGCTATGCCGCGCCGCATTTGAAAGCACGTGGCGGCGGTGTCATGATCAACACAGCATCGGTGTGCGCTCATTCGGCGGGCTTTGGCCCGATTGCTTATTCGGTCGCGAAGGCGGGGGTGATGCACCTGTCCAAGGTTGGCGCAGCGGAACTGGCGCAGTATAACATCCGGGTCAACGCGATCTGCCCCGGATTTATCCATACCAATATCTTTGCCGCGACGTTAAGCGACAATGCCGACGAGCGAGCGATCATTACGTCGGCCATCGGACAAATGGCCGCCGGATTTCAACCGATCCCCAGCCCCGGCCAGCCGAAGGATATCGCCGAGGCGGTTGCCTATTTTTGTAGCGACGCGGGCCGCTATGTTACTGGCATCCAGCTGACCGTCGACGGCGGTTTGCTGGTTGGGCCCCGGCATAGCTGGGACCCTGAAGCGCCCGGCATGTTCGACGCTATCGACCCAGAGAAAAACCCAGCGATGGGCGCTGCATGATGGTCGCAGAAGATCGATTGCCAACCCGGCTAAAATTGATTCACGGGTTTGGTTCGATTGCTTATGGCATTAAGGATAACGGTTTTTCGGTCTTTTTGCTGATCTACTACAATCAGGTCATCGGCTTGGATTCGGGGCTGGTATCATTGGCATTGATGATCGCGCTCATTCTCGACGCTTTCATCGACCCGTTTATCGGTCATTTTTCCGACCGAACCTACACCCGCTTTGGTAGGCGTCTGCCATGGCTTTACATTGCGCCAATCCCACTCGCCTTCACATGGATGTTGCTCTGGGTCCCGCCAACCGGTCTTTCGGATGGGCAGTTGGTGATCTATCTGGTGCTCGTCACAATCCTGATCCGGACGCTCATCTCCTGCTGCGAGGTGCCATCGCAGTCATTGGTCCCCGAACTGACCCGCGATTATGACGAGCGCACGTCGGTGATGCGGTATCGTTTCCTGTTCGGCTGGGGCGGCGGTTTGCTGACCCTGTATCTGGCCTATACGGTTTTTCTGGTTCCTGATGCGCAGCACGCGGTCGGCTTGCTCAATCCCGACGGCTATTGGACCTACGGGATTTTCACCGCCGTGCTCATGTCCTCTGCCGTGATCATCTCCGCCGCTGGTCAACATAGCCGCATCACCGGTTATCCGGCAAAACGCCCGGAAAAGCATGTCAAAGGACAGGCCTTATTGGAAATCCGCGAATCGCTCTCGCACCGCGCGTTTCTGATCCTGATCGGTGCCGGGGTTTTTGCCCATACCAGCCAGGGGCTGACCTTCTCTATCTCCAACTACCTGTTCGCCTATGTCTGGCAATTCGGGGATGCGGAGTTGCAATTTTATCCGATCGTCCTTTTTGCCAGCGCCGTTTTGGCATTCCTCTTTGTCAGCCCGCTGGGCAAAGCTTTTGGCAAGCGCCGAACCGCGATTGTTTGCGGGATCACCGCGCTGCTGTGTTGGGTAACGCCCTTTGCTCTGCGACTCATGGACCTTTGGCCCGAGATTGGCAGCACCGAATCGATGGCAGGCGTGTATGTTTTTGCCGCCCTGTCGACCGCGCTCAGCATCACAGTGATGATCACCGCATCCTCAATGATCGCCGATATTGTTGAGGCATCAGAGGTTCAGACCGGACGGCGCACCGAAGGACTGTTTTACGCCGGGAATATGTTCATGCAGAAATGCGCTACTGGCATTGGTATCGGCATATCCGGCTTGATCATCGCCTGGGCCGGGCTGTCGAAAAAGACCGATCCTGCGCTGGTCGATCCGCTCGTTCTGGACAGGCTGACCATCGCCTATTGCGCGATCATCATCGTATCCACCATCGCATCGAGCTTCATCTTCTCACGCTTCCCGATTGGCCGGGAGGATCACGCAGAACGGCTGGCGCTGCTGGCGGCAACAAAATAGCTGCATTTTTTTCGCGCTTTGCTGTGGCAATCGGCAAAGCCCTCTGATAGTTTAACCGCACAATTAAAGTCACAGGAGATATGGCATGGATTTCGACCTTACCGAACGGCAGCAATATTGGCGCGATCAGGTGCGCGACCATATCAACAACCACCTGCTCGCTAGGGTTGATGACTATCACGCCGAGCAGGCGACCGGCGACCGTTGGAAAGTGCTGCAAACCGTCGAGGAGGAGAAGGTCAAGGCCAAGGCCAAGGGCATCTGGAACCTGTTCATGCCGCCCAGCAACCCCAACCTGCCGCATGTCGATGACAGCTTCGAGTTCGAGGGCCCCGGCCTAACCAACCTCGAATATGCTTTGTGCGCAGAAGAAATGGGCCGGATCGGCTTTGCGTCCGAAGTGTTCAATTGTTCGGCGCCAGACACCGGAAATATGGAGGTGTTCCATCGCTATGGCACCCGCGAACAAAAGGAAGAATGGCTCCGTCCGCTGATGAACGGCGAAATCCGCTCTGCTTTCTTGATGACCGAGCCAGCGGTGGCTTCTTCAGACGCCACCAATATCGAAACCAAAATCATCCGCGACGGCGACCATTATGTCATCAATGGCCGCAAATGGTGGTCATCGGGTCTGGGCGATCCGCGCTGCAAAATCGCGATTGTGATGGGCAAAACCAGCTTTGAAGGCAGCCGTCATACGCAGCAGTCACAGATTCTGGTGCCGCTCGATACGCCGGGAATCAATATCATCCGTCACCTGCCCGTGTTCGGCTTTGACGATGCGCCGCACGGCCATATGGAGGTTGAACTCAATGACGTGCGCGTGCCCGCTGCCAATATCGTGCTTGGCGAAGGTCGCGGATTCGAGATTGCGCAGGGCCGCCTTGGACCTGGCCGCATCCACCATTGCATGCGCACGATTGGCGTTGCGGAGGTCGCGCTGGAAAAAATGGTCCGCCGCCTGCAAAGCCGGGTCGCTTTTGGCAAGCGCCTG
>JBGSLY010000332.1:0-2702 GCA_041740435.1 Parasphingorhabdus sp. | reverse complement strand
GCAGATTATTTCCGCCGGGATTATACTCTGGTCGGGGATGACGGCGCTGTGCGGCGTGGCGGGCAGCTTTATCGCCTTGTTGGTGTTTCGCATCGGGGTGGGCATTGGCGAAGCGGCGCTGACCCCGCCGGCCAATTCGATTATCGCCGATTATTATCCGCCGCGCAGCCGCGCCCGGGCGCTGGGCTTTTATGCGATGGGCATTACGCTGGGCGGGGTGCTGGCCAACGCCTTTGGCGGTCCGATTGCTGAGATGTTTTCGTGGCGACAGGCGTTTCTGGTGCTGGGCATCCCCGGGGTCATTGTCGGGGTGGTTTTTTTGCTTACGGTCAAGGAGCCGCCGCGCGGCTATGCCGATCCGCCCGATACGCCGATTGTCGACAAGCTGGGGGTTGGTGATACGATCCGCGAATTGAGCGCCAAGCGGAGCTTTTGGCTCAATGTCGCCGCAGCGTCTTTGGTCGCCTATGTCGGCTATGGGGTCAGCAATTTTCAGGCGCCCTATTTTCAGCGCGCGCACGGCCTGTCGGTGGCGGAATTTGCCATCCAATATGCGGTTCCTCTGGGGCTGGCGGCGTCCTTTGGTGCGTTTTCCGCCGGTTATCTGACCGAGCGGCTGAGTATCAAGCATCCCAATGCCATTGCCTGGATTCCCGGCATCGGGCTGATTGCCTGTGTTCCGCTCTATCTGATTGGTTTTTCGACCGACAATTTGTCGCTGGCATTTTGGGTCCTGCTGGTCGGCGCGGTCCTGCATTACAGCTATCTCGGCGCGCAATATACCATTTGTCAGGGGGTGGCATCGACCGCCAGCCGGGCAACGGCGGTGGCGGTGATGCTGTTTATCGTCAATTTGATCGGTTATGGTCTGGGGCCGCTGGGCGTTGGTTTGCTGAGCGATGTGTTCACGACCACCGCGCTGGCCGCTTCCTCCTATGGCAATGACCTGACCATGGAAATGTGCCGGGGAACCGGGGCAGAGGTGATTGCTGCTTTGGGGCAGGCCAAAGCCGATGCCTGTATCGCCGCGTCAGCAGAAGGACTGGGGCAATCGATCCGGATAACGGGATTGCTGTTCCTTGTCGCCGGTGCGATTTACCTTTGGACCTGCCGCACGCTGCAACAGGATCTGGTCGCCAAGATGAGTTGAGCAGAAAACCCGTTCGTGTCGAGCGAAGTCGAGACACCCTGCCTTTCCACGCGACGGATAGGCTTCTCGACTACGCTCGAAGCGAACGGGCCATAAGGCGCAATGCGCTTGTCGCTGACGCGGTTTAATCGAGCGGTTAAATTGCATTGACGGGAGCGGGAGTGGGCCGCTATTGCGGGGGCAACCGAATCCCCCCCTTTTGCATAACAGGAGCCTGCCTTATGTCGCTCGATGCCTTGTCCCGCACCGTTTACACCGAAGATCATGAGGCGTTTCGCGATACCGTGCGCCGGTTTGTCGCCGAACAGATTGATCCGCACACCGCCGAATGGGATGAGGCCGGGCTGGTTCCCAAATCGGTCTGGCCCAAGGCGGGCGAATTGGGCCTGCTGTGCCCGACGGTGCCGGAGGCTTATGGCGGTCTGGGTCTCGACTTCGGCTATAACGCAGTGATCGACGAAGAATTTGCCTATGGCACCGACGTTGCCACTGGCTTTTCGCTGCAATCCGATATCGTCGCCAATTACATTATCCAGTATGGCAGCGAGGAGCAGAAGAAGGAATGGCTGCCCAAAATGGTGTCGGGCGAAATCGTGACCGCGATTGCGATGACCGAGCCGGGCACGGGCAGCGACCTGCAGGCGCTGCGCACCACCGCCAAAAAGGACGGCAACCATTATGTCATCAACGGCAGCAAAACCTATATCACCAACGGCCAGAATGCCGACCTGATCCTGGTCTGCGCGAAAACCGACACCGAGATTCAACCCGCCTATAAGGGCGTGTCGATTATCTTGGTCGAAGCCAACCGCGAAGGGTTCAAGCGCGGCCGCAATCTCGACAAGGTCGGCCTCGATGCTGCCAATACGTCGGAGTTGTTTTTTGAAGACGTCCGCGTGCCGATCACCAATTGTCTAGGTGAGGAGGGGCAGGGCTTTATCTATCTGATGACCGAATTGCCGCAAGAGCGCCTCGGCATCTCCATTTCGGCGCAAGGCGCGGCGCAGCGCAGCTTTGACCAGACGGTCGAATTTTGCCGCGAGCGTAAGGCATTCGGCAAACCGGTGCTGGATTTTCAGAACACCCGCTTTGTGCTGGCAGACCTCAAAACCAAGCTACAAGTCGGATGGGCGCATCTCGACTGGGCGATTGCCCGGCATATCAAGGGCGAACTGACCGCGCAGGAAGCATCAGCGGCCAAGCTGTGGCACACCGAACTCCAGAACGAGATCGCCGACAAATGCCTGCAACTGCATGGCGGTGCGGGCTATATGAATGAATATCCCATCGCCCGCCAATGGCGCGGCGCCCGCGTCACCCGCATCTTCGGCGGCACCAACGAGATTATGAAGGAACTGATCGGGCGGTCGCTTTAGGGATTTAACCGCCCGATATCGATCCGGACCAGCGCCAACAGTTAGATTCCCGCCTTCGCGGGAATATGGGGGTTTTGCGGGAATACGCTTGTTTTCGTGGGAATACGGGGGCGTTATCCATTGGCGTTAAGCCGCCTCTGACCGCCGCGATGCTTTCTTGCGTTCGTTGGGGTCGA
>JBGSLY010000331.1:0-5891 GCA_041740435.1 Parasphingorhabdus sp. | reverse complement strand
AGCAAAATGACAGCGGAGCATCAACCGGCAGGTAGTGATATGGTGGCGGTGCCAACAGCGGCGACACAGCAGACGCACACCACGCTTGCCCAATACGACGCCCTCTACCGGCAAAGCATCGAGGACCCGGACGCCTTTTGGGCAGATCAGGCGAAGCGGATTGACTGGATCACACCACCAACCCGTATCGCGAACTGGAGCTATTCCCCGGTCGATATCAAATGGTTCGATGATGGTGTACTCAACCTGTGCCACAACGCGCTCGACCGGCATGTTGCGGCTGGGAATGGCGACCGGACCGCTATTATCTTCGAACCCGATGCACCAGACGGCGAAACCCGACGGATCAGCTATGCCGATTTGCTCGCCGAAACCATCCGCATGGCCAACACGCTGAAATCGCTGGGCGTCCAAAAGGGTGACCGGGTTACCATCTATATGCCGATGATCCCCGAAGGGGCTATAGCCATGCTCGCCTGCGCTCGGATTGGAGCGGTACATAGCGTGATTTTTGGCGGCTTTTCACCAGAAGCCATTGCTGGACGGATCGAGGACTGCGACAGCCGATTTGTCATTTGCGCCGACGAAGGCCTGCGCGGCGGTAAGACCATCCCGCTCAAGGCCAATGTCGATGCGGCGCTGGAAAAAGTGTCGGTCGATACGGTGCTGGTCATCCGCCACACGGGCGGTGACGTTGCGATGACCGAAGGACGCGATGTCTGGTATTCTGAGGCTGCCAGCGAAGTTGCAGAAGAATGCCCCTGCGAACCGATGGGCGCCGAAGACCCGCTGTTCATCCTCTATACCTCCGGTTCGACCGGCAAGCCCAAAGGCGTGTTGCACACCACCGGCGGCTATGCGGTCTGGACCGCCGCGACCTTTCACACTGTTTTCGACTATCGTGAGGGCGAGGTTTTCTGGTGCACCGCCGATATCGGTTGGGTCACCGGGCACAGCTATGTTGTCTATGGTCCGCTGCAAAACGGCGCGACGGTGATGATGTTCGAAGGGGTACCCAACTACCCTGATCATGACCGGTTTTGGCAGATCGTCGACAAGCATCAAGTCAATATCTTCTACACTGCCCCCACCGCGATCCGCTCGCTGATGCGCGAAGGGGAGGGCTATGTGAACAAACACAGCCTCAAAAGCCTGCGCCTGCTCGGGACCGTAGGTGAACCGATCAATCCGGAGGCGTGGCGCTGGTATCACGAGCATGTTGGCAAAGGCGCGCTGCCGATCATCGACACATGGTGGCAGACGGAAACCGGCGGGGTGATGATCACCACCTTGCCCGGCGCGCACCCGATGAAGCCGGGCAGCGCGGGACGGCCATTTTTCGGTATCCGCCCGCAACTGGTCGATGGCGAGGGCCAGATTCTGGTCGATGAATCGACCGGCGGCGCGGCATCGGGCAACCTTTGCATTACCGATAGCTGGCCGGGACAGGCGCGGTCGGTTTATGGAGACCATGAGCGCTTTATCCAGACCTATTTCGCCACCTATCCCGGCAAATATTTCACCGGCGACGGATGCCGCCGTGACGAAGACGGCTATTGGTGGATCACCGGACGAGTCGATGATGTTATCAACGTGTCAGGACACCGGATGGGCACCGCCGAAGTGGAAAGCGCGCTGGTGCTGCATCCCGATGTCGCAGAGGCGGCAGTGGTTGGCTTTCCTCACGATATTAAGGGGCAGGGGATTTATTGCTATGTCACGCTTAACGCCGGAGTCGAAGCCAGCGACGCCCTGACCAAGGCGCTGCGCGATCAGGTGCGCAAGGAAATCGGGCCGATTGCCAGTCCCGATCATCTGCACTTCACCCCTGCGCTGCCCAAAACCCGGTCGGGAAAGATCATGCGGCGGATTTTGCGCAAGATCGCGGAGAATGACTTCGGGTCGTTGGGTGACACATCAACCTTGGCCGATCCGTCCTTGGTCGATGGCCTGATTGCGGGGCGGATGAATTCCTGATTTCGCGTAAAATCGCCAAAAATTAGCGAATTGTTGTCAATCTGGCGGTTATGCGTCTCACTTCTAGCTTTGGCTTGTTTTGGGATGCGTAAACCATGTCGACCCTGATTGAACCCGCGCTGACGTCTCGTCAGGAGCGGGAAATTGCCTATCACAAGGAATTTGCCAGCAATCAGGCAAACCGTCACCTGATTCCGGTCAATTTCGATGTCATCGAACCGGGGCCAAGGCGCTGGTATAACGCCTTTTGGGCAACCTATGACCGCATCATGGCCTATGACCTGAAGGGGAAAGCGGTTCTGGTTCCCGGCTGCGGCTTTGGCGAAGATGCGATCCGGCTGGCCAGATTGGGCGCGCAGGTGTCCGGCTTTGACCTGTCGCCCGACATATTGGAAGTTACGCGCAAACGGGTCGCAAAATTTGCGCCGGGTCAGGTTGACCTTACGGAAATGCCCAGCGAAAAAATGGCCTATCCCGACAACAGCTTCGACATGGTGGTCCTGATCGACATCCTGCACCATGTCGATATTCCCGCAACCATGGCAGAAATTGTCCGGGTCTTAAAACCCGGCGGACATATCGTCGGCAACGAGCTTTATACCCACAGCTTTGCACAGCGGCACATTCGGCATAACGCCATCGTTGACCGCTATCTCTATCCTAAGATGCGCAGCTTTATCTACGGAAACGATGAGCCTTATATTACCGAGGACGAGCATAAGATCGACGAGCGCGAGTTTGATGCCGTCCTCAAATGCGTCGCTTCTATCCGGCTGGATTATTTTAACACCATCATCGGACGGCTGGTGCCCGACAGGTTTGTCGGCATTTCAAAACTCGACCGCGCATTGACTAAGGCATTGGGGTCGGCCGGCAAATATTCGGCCAGCCGGGTGGTGTTTGATGGGCAAGTGCCGGGGTAGGGAAAGACTTCAGAATTGCTTCGAGTCCGCTCGTGTCGAGCGAAGTCGAGACATGTCGCCGCGCGCACGAGCATCTCGACTGCGCTCGATGCGAACGGCAGAGGCGGATCAAATCTTCCCTATCTCCTCGCGCAAATCTGCGATCAGCGGTTGCACTGTCATCAATCGGTCCTGTTCCTCGTCGAGTATCGCTTGAAACGCCTGTTTCTTGAAATGGCGGATTTGTTCCTCACCCGGCAGCTGGCTCTCTGGCAAGGTCGACAGCACCAGATCAACCATCCGCTCTGCACCGTGCAGCCGCCCCCATAAATAGTCGTTTTCCCGGTAAGACCGGCTGAAAAAGGCGCCGAAATTGTTGAACTCAATCCCCTTCAGGGTCGCGGATACGCCGCCTTGGCGGATCGTTTGCGCATCTTCGGGTGAAATGCGGTCGACCTTGATCGGGTCGAATTCGTCCAGCCCTTCGCCCTGCAACAACGGCAAAGTGGCGATATCGTAAAAGGGGAATCCCAAAAACGCGAGCAACATGGTGCGCTGCGCCCGTTTGGGCAGGCCGGAAAGCGCCGCCGAAATCTTCTGATCGACATAGCTGTCCGCGCTGGACAAATTGCGGCACCGGGCCAATGTGTCGAGCAGATGGCCCGGTCGCTGCAGTGCCTCTTTGGCAGCAGCTTCAAATTCCGAGCCCAGATAGGCCAGCGTTTCCCGCTCGATATAGTGCGAGAGAGAATCGTAAATGGCATCGTGCATCGCCTCTATCGGGGCGATGTCCGCGGCTGGGGTTGCATCAAATTCCTCGGCCAATCGGCGCGCCATCAGCCGAAGCCTTCTGATGCGATAGCCAAGGTCCTGATCGTGGAAGAAATCGGCCAGATCGCGGTTGCCATAGGTCGGCTTGCGCGCATGGCGCGATCCGGCGGCGCGGTTTTGCATTTCGTCCCACAGCGCCTGTTTGAGTTCAACGCTCGCCGCTTTGCCCTGCTGTCCCAACGCGCGCATGACGGTATTGGCGACGTCATCCAGAATGTTGGACAGCTTCAGGTGCCCATAGGCCGCATAAGAAAATCCCGCCAGCTTTGCCGCGCGGAGCCGTGCCTTGCGCCGCCAACCCGCCAATCGCGCCGCCGTTGGCCGATCGAGGAAAAAGGTACGCCCCAGCAAGGTCTCTACGGTTGTCTCCACCTCCTCGCGCAAGCTGTCGGTAATCCGTCGCATTTGCAGGATACGGCTGGATCGTCCCTCAATGGCGTTCAGATTGTCGCGAATGGGCTGTTCGCGCGGGATGTTGGAAATCGCGCCAAATATGGTCGAGAAGAACCCCGGCAGCCCGCCCTTTTCCATCGCCTGAACGGCGCGGAGGCGTTCGTGCGCCCGGTCGCTTTTGACCAGATCAAGATCGGGGCGCGGGTCGATATAGACGAAACGGCGATCCACCTCTCGCTTCGCCGGACGGTTTTTAAGCGCGCCAATCGCTTGAGCAAAGGGCGCATTGGCGAGCACCGATCCATCGATCAGGACGACATCTTCGGCCACCCCTTTGGCATATTGGGTCGGCAAAATCCGTTTCAGGAAATTGTGCTTGCCGGGCCAGAGAAAGGCTTTGGCGAGCAATAGCTTGTCGAGTTCGCGTACGGTAAAGGGCGGAAACGCGCCCGGAAAGCTGGCGGTCGCCCGTCCGGCGAAAATGAGTTCGGGGCGGTCCGCCATCGGCCCGGCGACTTGGCCGTTGTTCTGGAAGCCAATCGTAATACGGTGCTCCATTTCCAGCGCCTCGGCCGGGCTATGCAACGCCAAACGCTCGGGATGCCCGGCAAAGTCGGTAACGGTGACGAACAGGTCGAGCGGTTGTCCAGCGGGCAGCAGTCTTTGGTCAGCCGGGCTTTGCTCCATCAGTTCCAGCGCGTCATAGATCAGGCGGCAAAAAATCTCGCCGCCAAAAGGTGGCTGGAACCAGCGCGCCCGGACAAAGCGCGACAGCTTCATCTTGATTTCCTCACGCGCCTCTTCTGACACGGTTTGCTCGACCGTCCCACCCTTGCGCCCCAGCGCCATCCAGGCAATCGGTTCGGCCCAGAATTTGGAGGCGCGCGACATCGGCCGCGCATCGGGATCGAGCAGAATGTCTACATCGGCCTTTTCCAGCCAAAGCTGGGTCAGCGGCTCCAGCGATTGGCCGGTCGCAATCGCCTGCGCCAGAAAAATACCGTTGATACCGCCCGCGCTCGCCCCGGCGATAATGTCGGGCAGGATACGTAGCCGCGTGCCCCGTTCCTGCTCCATCCATTGCAGCAGATCGCGGTACGCCCCGCGCGTGCAGGGCGTGGAAGGCCGACCATCCTGAAAATCGCTGCTCGCCTGCGCCAGCTTCCAGATTTCTTTGGTGATGCCATGCATGTAAATGGCCAGGCTGACACCACCATAACAAATCAGGGCGAGACGCAATTCCTTTTGCCGCATGGGGGCAGGATAGGCGGAAGCGGGGGAGAGGTACAGGGGGGAATGGTGGCTGCTATATCTGATGGCTTATTTCGGGGATACTGCACCTGTCACCGTAACCGCGCCGTAACCGCTGGTACATCCAGAGCCCCGATGGCTATATCGACTATCCGGCGCTGGAGCAGCAAGCGGCGGAGTGAAGGTTGGCGTGCTCCCGCGCAGGCGGGAGCCTATGACCACAGAGCGCCCGTTTGGTCTCCCTAGGCTCCGGGTCAAGCCCGGAGCACATGCCCGTTTCACATCCGCACTTTCGGATCGGAAACAAGGCTCATCACCCGCCCCAGCCTTTGCTAAAGCCGCATTGCCCGCGTGTATCACCATGCACCGCTTTTCAATTGCTAAAACACTGCGATACCCTTTTAACAAAACGTGGCAGCCCAATGTTTGACTGGCCTTCAGGGCTACGCCGAAGCGGTCACTGTCGACCTCGCGCACATCAATTTTTAAGATTCTAGCCAACTCGGCTGAATGAGGTGTCACCACCCAAGATTTAGG
>JBGSLY010000330.1:0-1542 GCA_041740435.1 Parasphingorhabdus sp. | reverse complement strand
CATGGTGTTTACCGTCGCCGACGTGTTGAAGAATTCATAGCGCAATTCGCCCGCTGTTCCGGAAAAGGCAGCATTGCCAATCAGCGCAAAGCCTTGATCACCAGCGACATTAGCATTGGCATCCATTGCCGACAGATCGATGGTATCATTCTGGGCTTGCGAAAAATCGCGGATAAAATCGGCACTGCCGATATCCCGACCCGTTTCGCCGTCATCGAACGCGAAGCGGTCAGCTCCCAATTCGCCGAACATCCGGTCCCGGCCAAGGCCGCCAACGATCAGGTCGCTGCCATCGCCGCCGCGAAATTTGTCATCGCCCGACCCGCCATACAACTGGTCGTTGCCCTGATCGCCTTCGACGCTGTCGTTGCCGCTATCCCCATGGAGAATGTCGTCGTCTTCTTCGCCGCTCAATTTGTCGTCGCCGACTCCGCCATAAAGCAAGTCATTGCCAAAATCACCGGTCAGGTCATCATTGCCGATCCCGCCATAGAGCGTATCCGTTCCGAAACCACCGTTCAGATCATCATCGCCATTGCCACCGAACAACCGGTCATTGCCGTTTTCTCCGTCCAGCCGATCATTTCCGTTGTCGCCGTAAATTCGGTCATTCCCGCTGCCGCCACGCAGCCGGTCGTGGCCGTCCAGCCCGCGGATGACATCATCCTCACTTGTCCCGCGAAGCAGATCGTCGAGGTTGGTTCCATTGATTATAGCCATGTCCTATTCCTTTGCTGTCCAGTCGCACCGAAATGGCGCGGACTGCACTAACAACGGCGGGGCATCGGGATTATTCCCGACCACAGTTTTTTTGTATTTGCATGGCAGGCTTTTGCGGGCTGGATGGCGGAAAACAGAAGCCGAACAGCGACTTGACCGGAAAGTATTGCGACGGAAAATTGCTAAGCGGGCGCAATAATGACCGCATTTGCTAGGCATTTTGGACGAATGGCGTTATGGGCCGACAACGCAGATTCGTCACCAAAAGATACCGCATAGGAAAGGGCAACCCAATATGACCACCATCGGCAATGACTCTCTCGGCACACGCGCAACCCTGTCGGCGGGTGGCAGCGATTATGCCTATTATTCGCTCGATGCTGCGGCGGCCAAACTGGGGGATATTTCGCGCCTGCCCTTTACCTTGAAAGTGCTGCTCGAAAACATGCTGCGTTTCGAAGATGGCGGCCATACCGTGTCAACGGCGGATGCGCAGGCGGTGGTCGACTGGCAGAAGGAGGCCCGGTCGGATGCGGAAATCCAGTATCGTCCCGCGCGCGTGCTGATGCAGGATTTCACCGGCGTTCCCGCGGTGGTCGATCTGGCCGCAATGCGCGACGGGATCAAGAAACTGGGCGGTGACGCGCAAAAGATCAATCCTCAGGTCCCCGTGCATCTGGTTATCGATCACAGCGTGATGGTCGATGAATTCGGCACACCGCAGGCTTTTGCCGACAATGTCGAGCTGGAATATCAGCGCAATATGGAGCGCTATGAATTCCTGAAATGGGGTTCGAAGGCGTTTGACAATTTCAAGGTGGT
>JBGSLY010000329.1:0-7672 GCA_041740435.1 Parasphingorhabdus sp. | reverse complement strand
GCCGCTCGTCACCTTTCGTGCCGCAGATGAGGGCAGCGTGGTGTTGGTCCAAGGTGCAAAGGAAACGCCGCTCCAGTTCGGCGTCGATTACCTGCCGGGAGCCAGCCCGCTCTCGGCGGAGTTGATCAAGGATGCGCCGCTTGCTTTTGCCGGCTTTGGGGTGGTCGCGCCCAAGTTCAAGCGCGACGACTACGCCAAACTTGATGTGAAGGGCAAAATCGTCGTCCTGCTCACCGGCGCACCATCGTCCTTTCCAACCGAAGAGCGCGCACATTATGGGAACACCATTAGTAAGCGTGAACAGGCCGCCAAGCGCGGCGCTATCGGCATCATCCTGGTGGATACGCCAACCCGCGAAAAAATATCGACTTTTGAGCGCCGCGCCCGCAACTGGCGCTATCTGGGGGCCACATGGGCGGATAAAGACGGCACGCCCTCCTATCCCGGCGGCAGCGCGCCTATACTGGCGTCGCTAAGCCTTGCTGGAGCAGCCAAGATATTCGCCGACCTTTCCGGCGGCGCTGAGGCGGTCTTTGCCGCCTCGGAGAGCAAAGCGGGGAACCCCAAGCGCATGGCATTGCCGACTTCGGCACGTCTCACGATCAAAACCGAAATAAACCGCGTGATGAGCGGGAATGTTGCCGGTTTGTTGGAGGGGTCGGACCCCGTCCTGAAGGACCAGGTGGTTGTGCTGTCCGCCCATCTTGACCACACTGGCATTTGTCCAGAAGTGGCAGGCGACACAATTTGCAGCGGCGCGATGGACAATGCGATGGGAATAGCCTCGATGATCGAGGTCGCGCATGGTTTCAAACATCTGAAAGCACGGCCGAAGCGATCCATCCTGTTTCTGGCCGTTACCGCCGAGGAAAAGGGATTGGTTGGCGCCGACTATTTTGCCCAGAATCCAACGCTGCCAAAAGACAGTCTGGTCGGAAATATCAATCTCGACATGCCGATTGTCACCTATGACTTCATCGATGTCGTGGCATTTGGCGCGGAACGGTCCTCCATCGGACCCGCCGTTGCCCGTGCCGGAGCATCAATGGGGATAGCACTGGTCCCCGATCCAGAGCCGGAACAGGGCATTTTTACCCGATCGGATCATTACCGCTTTGTCCAGCAGGGCATACCAGCGGTATTTCTGGTCACCGGTCCCGGCGGTGAAGGGGCCAAGACGACGGCGGCCTTTCAAAAAGCCCATTACCACCAGCCTTCCGATGATATGAACCTGCCGATCAATTGGGCGGCGGCGACAAAGTTTGTCGCGCTCAATCTGGCAATTGCCCAAGAATTGGCCGATGCACGGGACCGACCAAGCTGGAACAAAGGCGATTTCTTTGGCACGCTGTACAATGGCTATGGCGCGGCAGGAAAATAGTTGGCGCTTCGATTGTGGTTCGAAGCGTTCTTGGAAAATCAGCCTATCGCGGCGAAAGTTGCGGGCTAAGCATCGCTTTCAACATACGATCTGGCTAAGCAGCAACAAAATCCGGTTCGATCAAAAAACCGCATGATCCCCGCGCTCCGGCCCGGCCTTTCCGGCCAATAGGGCGCGGTAATGGTCGAGCAGGGTTTCTGTGCCGGTCGAGGGGGTGGCTGCGGCGTCATACTGACCGGTCTGTGGGTCTAGCACCAGCATGGACTCGGTGGCATAATAATGGCCGATGCGCGCTAGCTCTGCTTTGGCCGCCAGCGCCGGAAATATCCGGCCCAGCGCGGTCAGAACGGCGGCGATGCGGAGCAGCAGCGACGGCGGGACCGAACGAAAGCGAGGTGGCTGCCCGGTCATGGCAAACAGCGCCTCCCCCTGCGCACGCGGGGTAATCGCTGGACCCGGCCCGCCAATCGGCAGAACGCGGTCCCAGCGGCTTTCGTCGTCGAGGCAATCGGCGATATAGGCGGCAAGGTCATGGTCGCTGATCGGCTTGCAGGCGGTCAGGGTACCGTCACCGAACAGCAGAAACGGCTTGCCGCGCCGCACCCGGCCGACCTGTCCCGACAGCGACTTGAAAAACGCGGTCGGCCGGACAATCGAATAGCGGATGCCCGACGCGATCAACGCGGCCTCAAACGCCAGCTTGGCATGCTGAAACGCCAGACGCGGCCTTTGCACACAAATGGCGGACAGCAGGATGAAGTGGCTGGCCCCCACCCGCTGCGCTTCGGAAAGGGCAGCGATATTCGCGTCGTGATCAATCGCCCAGGCATCGGCCTTTACGCCGGTGCGCGAGGCGATGCAGGACACCACGGCATCGAAGCTCTCCCCGGCAAAACCGGCGCGCACAAACGAGGCGGGATCGGGAGCTTCGACGGCTTTGATGATGACCCCGCTGGACACAGTTTTTTGCGAGGATGAACGCACAATGCAAACAACCTCATGTCCGCGCCGGGTCAGCGCATCAGCAACTGCACGGCCAATCGTGCCGGTGGCCCCCAACAGCCCTATGCGTCGCGGCGCAATCTGGCTATCGGATCGCAACCGGATTTACCACCGCCTGCACCGTGCCCTGAAACCGCGGCTGGCCGAGCACAAACATAAATTCGGTCGCTCCGTCGGCGGCAAGATCGGCGGTGTTGATATTTTCCAAAATATGGACGCCGTGTTTGGAGAGCAAAGTCTGGTGCACAATGAAGGGCTCCTCGGCCTTTTCGAATGGAATCGCCTCCAGCGCAGCAGTATCCGCGCCAATCATCACCACGCCGAGAGAGGACAGGTACTCCGCCCCTTCCCTGCCCAGCCCCGGCTGGACGGAGATAAATTGCTTGGGATCGCTTTTGGCAAGGCTCATCCATCCGGTGTGGAACAGCACAACATCTCCTTTGCCGATCGTCACCCCGGCTGCCTTGGCCGCCGCGTCGATTCCTGCGCGGTTAATCGCCGTACCGGCTGCCAGTCGCTCGACTTTAAAATGCTTGGTCATATCCAGCAATATGCCGCGTGTCGCTGTCGGCAGGATCGCTTCAGTGCCGAACTTGGTCACACCATCGGCCTTGTAGAAATCGCGCGCGTGCACACCGTTATAGTGGCGGCGGTTGATACCGATATGGCCAAAACCATCGAGCTGCGTCCCGATGCCAACAAAGGTCATCAGGATATCGTCATGGCCGGTCACCTGATTGGAACCCATGGGCGTGCCGCCGCCGTCGTCAATCGCCATCACCGCAGCGGCATAGTTTCGCCCCGGCCAAACCGGCGTATCGGGACCGGTGACAATACCCAAAGCGTATGCCTTGCCCGTCTTGACCAGTTTCGCCGCCGCCACTGCACCCTCCGGCGACAGATTGTTCATCGCGCCGTTGGTGTCATCTGCGCCGTATTTCGACGGATACCAAGTTTCCTGAGCCGCTAGTGGCGTCGCCATCACCGACAGTACCAATGCAAACGGTAGAATGCGCATCATCATCTCTCCTGTTTATCTTTCCGTAAGGAACATTTGTGATCCTGCCCCGATGCCTGACTACATCGCCGTAAAATGGCCTTCTGCTCTCAATCCATCGAGAAAGCCGCGCGTATAGGCCTGCTCGGGATTGGCGCGGACAGCTTTGTCGAGCGCTTCGGCGTCTTTGCCGACCAGAATGCGCCATTGTCCGGCGCGAACCCCGTCCAATATCACTTTGGCCGCTTCGGCGGCGGACATGGGTGCAGTGTCGCGGAAGCCGGCGTTGGCGAGTTCGATGATCTGGTCTTCGGTCAGCGTTGACGGATCGATGCCCTGTGCTTCTAGCATGAAATTGAGCTCTTTTTCGACTCCGCCCTGTATGCGCATCGAATTGCCTGCAATCTCCGTCCCGATATGGCCGGGCATAACGACCGAACAGGTGATATGCGGCGCATTATTGGCCAGATCGACGATCAGCGCTTCTGTAAAGCCCTTCACCGCGAATTTTGCCGCCGAATAGGCGGTATGCGGACGATCCGGACCCAGCGTGGCCCAGAAACCGTTGATGCTGGAGGTATTCACAATATGCCCCCGATCCGCATTTTTCAGCATCGGAAGGAATGCGCGCACGCCGTGGATGACGCCGTAAAAGCAGATCGCGAAGGTGCGGTCCCACGCCGCCCGTTCGCCGGTCACAAAACTTCCACCCCCGGCTACGCCAGCGTTGTTGAACAGCAAATGGATTTTGTCGGTATCAAAAGCGGTGCGGACTTCATCGGCCCAAGCGTTCATCTCTTCTTCGATCGCTACGTCGGCGCGGGTGCAATGGACCATCGTCCCCTGCGGCGCGGCGGCCAGACACAGCCGCTGCGTCTCCGCCATATTCGCCTCCGACACATCGCACATCGCGACCGAGCAGCCCTCCGCCGTCAATGCCAGCGCCAGTTCGCGCCCCATCCCCGTGCCGCCACCCGTGATGACTGCGATTTTTCCGGTAAAGTCCTTCATTGCCATTCTCCCGTTGGTTGGATTGGTCAGCAGAGTATCACATACCCATCAAATGCTCCGCTATCGCCTGATAGGCGGGCAGCGAGATGTCGTCGAAATTGATATTGCTCGCCTGTGGGTTGGAGGCGAAGCGGACGATGACCATTTCCGCCTTGGGATCGATATAGATTGCCTGCCCATGGATACCGCGCGCCGAATAGGCACCATGCGCATTGTGCGAGACCCACCACTGGCTCTTGTAGCTCCATCCCGGCAATGTCTTATACCCGGCTTTCGCGAAATCCTCTTTACTTGCACCGTCACGGATCTTCGCCACGACCGATGCGGGGATGATCTGATCACCATTGAAACGCCCGCCCAAGCGCATCGCCTCGCCAAAGCGTGCCATGTCGCGCAGCGTCAAGTTGAGCCCGCCGCCGCTGGCTGGTGCGCCTGCGCCATCGACCACCATGTCTGCGTCATGTTCAGCCCCCAACCGCGACCATATCCGCTCGCTCATCACGTCATGGGCCCGTTTGCCAGTGACGCGCGCGATGATCCAGCTGAGCACTTCGGTATTGACGGTCTTATAGGTAAACCCTTCCCCATGTGCCCCTTGTTTGGCGATGCTGGGCAGATAGTCATAAATCGCGCGCGGCCCGGCATAGCCCGCTGGAGCAGGACGCAAGCCCGATGCAAAGGCATATTTGGCAACATCGGCATTGGGGTCTGTATAGTCTTCGGAGTAAGAAATGCCGGTGGTCATATCGAGCACTTGCCGCACCGTGGCATCACCAAAGCCGCCGTTCGCCAATTCGGGTACGTAGCGCGATACCGGCGCGCTTTCGTCAATCGCCCCGTCGGCGATCAGCATTTCGGTAAGCGTGCCAATATAGGATTTGGTGACCGACATCGCGATATGCGTCTGACCGGGGTTCATCACGCCATAATAACGCTCATGGACAATCCGGCCCTTGTGCAGGATCAGCACCGCATCGGCATAAACCGCTTCCACCGCCGCCGCCCAAGTCATCGGCTCGTTGCGGCCCAAGGGGGTGAAGGTCACAGCATCAAGGTCGGTCCGCAGCGCCACGGGCAGTTTGGATACCGGCCCCGGCCCCCGCGACACCCGCGACGTCCCAGTAAGCTCCCGATAATGCGCAAAGGACCAGCGGATTTGCGGCCACATCCGCGCTGGACCATCGTCAAAGCCGATACGTTTTTCGGGCGGCGGCGGGCTGCCCTGCATCCAGCCCAGCTTGGCAGGGTCGGTGTCGGCGGGGCTGCCGGGGGATTGCTGCGCCTGGATCGGGGCGGCTGTTGTCAATAGGGCGACCATCACGGTTGCGCAAATATGGTTCTTCAAACCCGGCATATTCTCTCTCCTCTATTCACCAACCTTCGACCAGTCCGCATCGCTTCGTCAACGGTTAATGGCGTCAGGCGGCATGCAAGAGAGAGATGTTATGATCAGCCGCGATAAATTCCGCCGCTTTTTCGCCGATCATGATCACCACCGCATTGATGTTACCGCTGGGAATCTCTGGCATCACACTGGCATCGGCAATGCGCAAGTTTTTCACCCCATAGACGCGCAGACGCGGATCGACGACCCGGCCGATCCCGCAGCTGCAGCTATGATGCCAGGTCGTATGTGAAAAATGCAGCGCCATGTTTTCTAGCATCGCGTCGCTTGGCGGCTGGCCTTCCACATAGCCATGCTTGCGCGCCAGTTCAGGGGGCACCAGAAGAGGACCGATTTTATCCGGCCAATGGGCCATAATGTCGAGGCTACGCCGCATCATCGCCACCATGACCTTCAGGTCAATCGGATCGGCATAATAGTTCATGTCAATCCGCGGCTGCACCGCTGGATCGGCGCTCTCGATAACAACCTCGCCAGCGCTACGCGGCAGTTGCAGCTGGTTGATCAAATAGACATTTTCACTGTCGAGGCCAAAAGTTGCCGTTATGTCATCAGCAAACATCTCTTCATGGTAATTCAATTGATTACCGATCAGGCTGGATTCGATCCCGCCGGGCATGAAGGTGATCTGGCAATCATGACTGTAATCCGTATCGAGGCCAGATGAAAAGAAAACGACGGCGTCGGCAAATGACGACGCGACAAGGCTGCTCCCCGTCGCCTCCCATTCATCGAGGCGGCGCTGGGCTTCATCTTTCAGCGCTGCGTCGTCTGTATCACCCATCGACAACATGATTTCGTTCGCCGTTACTGCGGCTCCCGGTGCTGCAAAGCTCATCGCGATATTCTGGTGGTCCTTTAGATTCTTGCCAACCTCCGGAAATTCAAGCCTGACAGCTATTTCTGCGGCTTCAAGTTCCCTGCGCGGGCCAATACCGGACAGCATCAGGATATGCGGAGAACCGATGGCACCGGCGCTCAGGATCACTTCCCTTGTGGCATGCACGACATGGTGAACGCCGCTAGCATTGCGATATTCGATGCCGGTTGCACTCAATGTTTCACCCTCGCCATCCAGCACCACCCGCGTTACCAGCGCGTTGGTGATGATGGTCAGATTGGGCCGTGCCTCGGCTTCACCTTCCAGATAGGCATGATAGGTGCTGGAACGCTTGCCCCGGCGTGTGTTGGTCTGGATGATCGACGACACGCCGGCTGGGTTCAGCCGATCCCGGCCATTGTAATCGCCGCGCGGGCTGCCGGTCGCTTCGGCTGCGGCGACGAACAGGCGAGAGGATGGAATCATCGGCGAACGCACCGCAATGCCGACGGGACCGCCTTGACCATGGGCATCCTGATCGATGGTGATTTCGTTGCTGGGGACAAGGTCTTCCATCCGCTTGAAGGCTGGCAGCACTTGCGCGTAGCTCCAGCCATCTGCCCCCAATTCGGCCCAATGGTCGAAATCATGCGGATGGCCGCGGACCCAGACCATATAATTGATGCCGGAGGAACCGCCAAGCATCTTGCCGCGCGCAACCCGCATCCGCCGACCCTTCATGCCCAGCCCCGCCTTGCCAGGGTCGGCCCAAAACATCCAGTCGGTCTCCGGGTCAAGCTGCAAGCTGGCACAAGCGGCGGGCATCGCCTCGCGCTCGGGGGGGCGGCCCCCTGCTTCGATCAACGCGACGGTGACGGAAGGGTCTTCGGACAATCGCGCGGCGATAACCGCCCCGGCCGATCCCCCGCCCACGACAATAAAATCATAGCTATCCGGCATAAATCTCTCCCGTTTGCCATCAGGGATTGGCCCCGATGGACAAGTTGTTTTGCAACCCGGCAGAGTCGATTGGTGGCCCCGTCGATTGGCGACCCC
>JBGSLY010000328.1:0-2518 GCA_041740435.1 Parasphingorhabdus sp. | reverse complement strand
CGTTTTGAACCGGGGCGAGTTGGAGCCTTATAGGCGATTCTTTGCCGGGTTACAATCAACTCTGTCCTCCCCCATTGGGGGCAGATTGTCGCGCAATCTGTATCTCAAGTAAGCCTGACGAATCGCTCTAAGGCTGTGGTTCCGAATCTGATCCCGGAGCAGTCTTTTCCCAAAATCTAAAGCGCCACCCAAATCGCCGCTTGGTCCAAAGAACGCCGATCAGGATTATGGCCCAGGGTAGCAGAAAGATGAAAGTGCTGATGATCAATGCAACTGTTATGCCGAGCATTGAAGCCGCAGAGCCCAGTGCCTGCCTTATCGGTTCTAAAAACCCACCAGCGGCGGGTGACCCGGATTGATAATTTATTGTTATTTTACTGAAACTTACACGGCCCTTCATTTCAGCAAGCCAGCTTTGGGCCTCATCAATTTCCTGATTGACGGCTGCTACGCCTCGCTCAGCCTCTACCAGTTCTGATACCTTGCCTGTACGTGTGCGCAAAATTTCCATCAGTCTGTCGCGGAGCAAAATTCGCGCGCGCAAACGAGCCTCGGTATCCACAATCTGCCGCGACAGGTCTTCTCCAGAAATTGCAGTGTCAATGGTATCGCCGCCTTTGTTTTCGACGAGTTTGGCTAATTGATCTCCGAATGATCTCGCACGGGGGGCAACTACTTCGATTTCGAGTGTTCCGGTCGCGTAGTCGCCCTCACCACCCGACTGAGACAAGTTCAAAATATGGCAAACTTCTGGCCCGCTCCTTTCACACAAGTCGGCATGGGCTTTTTGAACCAAGGGAATTTCGGTCGCTGCAATCCGATACCCATAGGTATATGTGTAAGCAATCTGCGGTATGGATACCGCTGTGTTCGGCGGTGGAAGGTCATTTCCGACTAGCGAATTTTCGACTTCGACGTCGCTGCTTGGCGCGGATTCAACTTTCGACAGATTTGGTTTTTCTAGCCTCTGAGGTTCTTCCGCTGAAAAATCCGACTGACCACACCCAGCCAATGGGCACAAAGTTGTCAATCCAAACAGCAGTAAAAATCTCTTCAATTTAACCATTGCAACTTCCTTCCCTAGGCAGAATTTATGGTATGATTGCAATGTCACAAAAAGGAAAGACCAAGATTATGCCACAAAAATACACCACCATCGACGAACTTATGACCACCCTCTACGACTGTATTTCCGGTCCAGACGGTGGGCAGGATTGGGAGCGGGACCGGGAGATTTACCACCCGCGTTGCGTGTTGACTCGGACCCGGATCGAGGATGGACAGCCGGTGGCCTATTGTTTTTCCTTCGATGAATTTGTGGAATCGACCAAACCAATTTTGGCGGGGCGCAGCTTTTACGAGATTGAGATCGGCCGAAAGGTCGAAATCTTTGGCCAAATCGCCCATGTCTATTCCAGCTATGAAGCGCGGGAAACGCCGGACAGTCCCGAAGTGTTGTTTCGCGGGGTCAATATGATCCACCTGTGGAACGACGGTCCAGAGCGCACCGGCCGCTGGTGGGTGATGGGGATTATCTGGGACAATGAGCGCGAAGGACTGGCCTTGCCCGCCGAATGGCTGGTCCCTGCGGGGTAGCGGATTATTGCAGCGCCCGAGCGAGGCGCAGCATGAACTCGGCGCCTTTTTCCAATTGTTCGACGGCAATAAATTCATCGGGCTGATGCGCTTGTTCAATCGATCCCGGCCCGCAGATGACGGTTTCAAATCCTCCGGCGGCAAATTGTCCCGCCTCAGCGGCATAGGCAACCACACCGGCGGGTTCATTGTTGCCGGTTAAGGCGCGGACAAAAGCTTCGGCGGGGCCGCCTGATCGCGGCGAGAGTGGCGGAACCGCGCTGTGCCGATGAAAATGCACCCCAGCATCGGAGAAAACGGCCTTTAATTCCCCATCGAGCGCCGCGCATTTGGCGGCGAAGGGCGCAATTATAGTATCCGGGTCTTGTCCGGGAGGACAACGTAAATCGAATATAAAACGGCAATGCCGGGCCAAAATATTATGCGCCGTCCCGCCCTGCATCTGGCCGATAGTCAAGGTCGCGTTCGGCGGGATGAATGGCGATTCGGGATCTGTCGCCGCCCAGAGTTCACGCGAAAGTTCGGCGAGATCGTGCATCAATTCGACCGCAACCATATTGGCGGAAATCCCCAAATGGGTGAGGCTGCTGTGCGCTTCATGACCAAAGACATCGACTTCAAAAACCGAAATGCCTTTGTGCCCGGTGATAATCCGCATCATCGACGGCTCACCGACGATCGCGAGAGCAGGGGCCGGGAGTTCCTTGGCTAGGGCCGCGATCATCGCTGGCGCACCCAAGCAGCCGATCTCCTCGTCATAACTAATCGCCAGATGCACCGGGCGCTGGCCGTTTTTGAAGAGGGGAACAGCGGCCAAAGCGAGGGCGATAAACCCCTTCATGTCGCACGTACCGCGCCCATGCAGCCTGCCTTCGCGCTCTGTTAGACACCAAGGGTCGCTGTTCCAGTCCTGCCCATCGAC
>JBGSLY010000327.1:0-4349 GCA_041740435.1 Parasphingorhabdus sp. | reverse complement strand
AGGACAAAAGTCGCACTCTCTTGATACGTGGCTCACGGCTCCGGGTCTTCGCCCGGAGCACGAGCGGCAACCTATTCCGCCGCGACTAACGGCTCCTTGCGCTGCGCCGATTCGCCGGTGAACATTAGTCCGCCTTCGGTGCCGTCGGTGTCGATAAAATCGCTCTCGGCCCGGTTCGCATTGACCGCCAGCACCCAATTGCCCGCACCATCACGCACATATTTAGGCGCGCGTTGGACATTCCAGACCAGCCCCATTTTTTCCCACAGGCTGATGATATAGCCGTTCACGTCCACTTCCCACCACAGCATCCCGGCATAGGCGCTACGCGGATGTTGGTGGTGGTTGTTGTGCCAGCCATCGCCGAAGGTCATCCACGCCATGAACCAGTTGTTGCGCGATCCGTCCTTGCCGGGAAAGCGCTGCGTCCCGAATACATGGCCGATGCTGTTGACGCCCATAACGAAATTCAGGAAGAAAAAGTTGCGAAAAAACCCGCCGATCAGGATGGTGCCGATGATCTGTTCCGGCCCGCCAAAGGCCAAGGCCCAGAGCGCGGGGAAAATGATGCTGGAGAAAATCGCGATTTCCCAACGCCAGCGGTGACACCACAACACCTGCGGATCGTCGATCAGGCCCTTGCCATAAACCCGCATGTCGCTGGTGGTATTGTCGAACAGCCAGCCGAAATGGGCGATACCAAGCCCCTTCCATTTGGACATCGGTTTGCCGTGCCCGTCGATATAGGGGCTATGGATATCGCCAACCCGGTCGGCAAAGGCATGGTGGCGGCGGTGGTCAGCGGCCCATTTCAGTACGCTGGCCTGACACGCCATTTGCGCCAATATCCCGATAAACAATCGCATTTTTGGCCCTGCTTCAAATGCGCGATGGGTATAAAAACGGTGATAGCCGATGCCGACCCCGATATTGATCAGGATATAGCCGAACAGAAACGCCGACCATTCCACCCAGCCGGTGTCGTGAGTCAGCGTCCAATAGAGCGCGCCGAGCGAGCCCAGCACCATCGAGGACAGCAAAATGCCATATTCGATCTGTTTCGCCCGGGCGGCGGGGCCACCGATAATCACCCCGGGCTGCGGATGCTTTTCCGACGGGATATAGCCATCGGGTTGAATATCGCTGAAACTGTTACGCACGATCCCGGCACCTTTCATGGTGAATCGCAGTAAAACTACCGCAGAGATAAGATGATTACAATCGCTTTAACCTTTTGGTTAGCGTGATGGCGCCAAGGGTTGCGATCTTGCAGACGCAGCACATTTTGGCTCCCGAATCCCTCTTGCTGACATTGATGTAATTAGCTATCCTCTGACGCTCTCATCCCCCTACCAATGGACACAATACCATGGCCTATGCCCATACCGAAACCGCCAACCCCCATTGGCCCACCAAACCGCAGGACTCGGCAATCGCGCACGTCCCCGGAGAGGATGGCCTGCCGCTGCTCGGCAACACGCTAAAGCTGCTCAAGGACCCGATTGGCTTTGGACGGCATATGCAGGAAAAATACGGCAGCGTGTTTCGCAACAAGGCATTTGGCAACAACACGGTTATACTGGTCGGGGCCGATGCCAATGAACTGGTGCTGTTCAACAAGGACAATCTGTTTTCCAGCGAGGCCGGCTGGGGCCCGGTGCTTAACCTGTTGTTCCCGCGCGGCTTAATGCTGATGGACGGGGCGCGGCACCGGTCGGACCGCAAGGCACTGTCGGTCGCATTCAAGCCCGAGCCGATGAAGCACCATGCCGAAAAGCTCAACGAAGGCATTGCCGAGCGGATCCCTGATTGGTCCAACCGTGACATCTTGTTTTATAAAGAGATCAAGAAGTTGTCGCTCGATCTCGCCGCTTCGACGATTCTCGGCATCCCCTGGGGGCCGGAGGCGGACAAAATAAACAAGGCATTTGTTGACGAAGTGCAAGCCTCGGTAGGCGTGGTGCGTATTCCGCTTCCTTTCACCAAAATGGGACGCGGGGTGGCGGCGCGGCGCTATCTGCTCGACTATTTC
Organism: Parasphingorhabdus sp.; assembly: GCA_041740435.1. GTDB lineage: Bacteria > Pseudomonadota > Alphaproteobacteria > Sphingomonadales > Sphingomonadaceae > Parasphingorhabdus. Next base: position 2,317 of record JBGSLY010000327.1, on the reverse strand, counting down.
CGGCCGCAAGTGAAAGAACGGCGGGCGCGCGGCGGCAACGATATTTTCACCCAGATTTGCCTCGCCACCAAGGACGACGGCGCGCTGCTGACCGAAGACGAGGTGATCGACCATATGAATTTCCTGATGATGGCGGCGCACGACACCATCACCTCTTCGGCGACCAGCATGCTCTATTTGCTCGCGAAGCATCCCGACTGGCAGGAGAAAATCCGCGCCGAATGCCTGTCATTGGCCCCGGCGGGGGCACCGCTGGCGTACAGCGATCTGGCGAAAATGGAGCTCACCGAAATGGCGTTTAAGGAAGCGCTGCGCTTGATTCCCCCCGTCCCGTCAATCCCGCGCCGGGCCACCCGCGATTTCGTGTTTCGCAACCATAGCATTCCGGCTGGAACCCCGGTCGGGATCAGCCCGTCGGCGGTGCATAAGATGGAGGAATTTTGGCCCGATCCCGAAACCTTTGATCCGATGCGCTTCACCCCGGACAAGGTCGCGGCGCGGCACAAATATGCCTGGGTCCCCTTTGGCGGCGGCGCGCATATGTGTCTGGGGCTGCATTTCGCCTATATGCAGATCAAGATTCTGATGCACCATCTGCTCACCACCCACCGGGTGATTACCCCTGTTGGTTATGAGCCGGAATGGCAGGTCTTTCCGATTCCGCAACCCAAAGACGCCTTGCCGGTGCGGATCGAACGGCTTTAATACCGCAGCTTTAGCCCCGGCCTTGCCCAACGGGTTTTGACCAGCCGCCCGCTGCCCGACAGGGTGATCCAGGCGTCCATCATATCTGGCCCGCCGAAGCAGATGTTGGTGGTGAAAATATCGTCGGTGGCGACAAATTCGACCAGTTCGCCTTCGGGGGCAATCACGCTGATCCCGCATTCGCCGATGGTGGCGACGCAAATGTTGCCGCTAGCCTCCATCGCCAGCGAATCGAAGAATTTATAGCCCGCTGGCCGGTATAGCGGAATGCCCGGACCGCCGGGGCCTGCATCGGGCGCGACCTTGCCGGGCGCGGTGATGTTGAACTTCATCAACCGGCAGGTATAGGTTTCGGCGGCGTACAGCGTCTTGCCATCGGGCGACAGGCCAACGCCATTGGGGTTGTTGGACGGGAAAATCACTTCTTCCAGATGGCTGCCATCCGCTTTAGCATAGAATATCCCGACAATATCATGGCTGCGTTTGGCATAGTCCATCTTGCCATGATCGGTGAACCAGAAGCCGCCGTGATCGTCGAACATAATGTCATTGGGGCCGCGCAGGACGCAGCCGAAATCGCCGCTGTTATAGAGCACCTCGACCGCGCCGGTTGCGATGTCGATCCGTTCGATCCGACCGCCGCTATAATCGTCGGCGATTCCGGCAGGGGCGAGATAGCCGTTCGATTCGTGATAATTAAACCCGCCATTGTTGCAGACATAGAGCTTGCCATCAGGACCAACCGCCATGCCATTGGGCCCCCCGCCGGGTGTGGCGACCACTGATTTGCTGCCATCTGGGGCAACGCGGGTAATCTGTCCCGAGGCGATTTCGACCAATAGGATGCTGCCATCGGGCATCCATACCGGGCCTTCGGGAAAGCGCAGTCCATCGGTGACCAGTTGCATAATTTATCCTCCTGTGTTTCGGCCAATCATTGCGCGCAACAGGCGAAGTGTCTAGGGGGAAAGCACGATTGTTAGAGGAGCCTTCATGTCCAACGCCTATCCCGAAACCCTGCCTTTGCACATCGACGGCGAGTGGGTGGAGCCCGGCAGCCGGGCAACGATTGCGGTGGTCAATCCGGCGAGTGGTGAGGAAATTTCCCGCCTGACCAAGGCGACAACGGGCGATATGGACCGGGCACTGGCAGCTGCGGCGCGCATGGCCCCGATCTGGCGGCGGACCCTGGTGGCAGAGCGTGCGGCGATCCTGCATAAAGCGGCGGAGCTGATGCGCGAACGCGCCCCCGAAATCGGCCGTCTAATGACGCTCGAACAAGGCAAACCGCTGGCTCAGGCGGTGGGCGAAGTGACCGCGTCTGCCGCGCAATTCTCTATAATGGCCGAAGAGGCCAAGCGCTGTTATGGTCGTGTGCTGGTCCGGCCAATGGGTGAGCAAAGTTTTGTTAAATACGAACCCGTTGGTCCGGTCGCAGCTTTTTCCCCATGGAATTTCCCGGTGTTCACTGCGATCCGCAAGCTCGCGCCGGCGATTGCGGCCGGCTGCCCGATTATCTTAAAGCCCGCCGAGGAAACTCCGGCCAGTCCGCTGGAAATGCTCCGCTGTCTAATCGACGCCGGGCTTCCCGCCGGTGTGGCGCAGATTGTCT
>JBGSLY010000326.1:0-6117 GCA_041740435.1 Parasphingorhabdus sp. | reverse complement strand
CGAAGGCGGTACTTGCCGGGTCGGGAGATATGACAATCGACCGGCTGAGCGGGGAGGCAACCAAGGTTTCGATTGCTGGCAGTGGCAATATCGATATCGCTGCGTTGGAATCAGACAGTTTGGACGCCAATATCGCAGGGTCGGGTAATTTGAAGGCGGTGGGTTCGGCAAAAAGCGCCGACATATCGGTCGCTGGCTCAGGTGATATTGCGGCGGCGGGCCTAAAGGTTGAAAGCGCCAAAATCTCGGTCGCGGGCAGCGGCAACGTCGCCATCGCGTCTGACGGGTCGGTTAAGGCGACGACACTGGGTTCGGGTGACATCACGATCACCGGTTCCGCCGCTTGCAAATCTAACAGCATGGGGTCGGGCGAGATTCGGTGCGGTTGAGACTAGCCCGCTAACGCGCAACCCTTAGTCCGGCTTTCGGGGCTGTCCATCGTGTCAAGCCCAAGTTTGTTGATGCTATCTGCGGAAATCGCACATAGTTGTTTGGTCCCGGCTTTTGATGATGCATTGTCCATGCAAGAATGGAAGGACGCGCTAGGGGACGGATTTTACGCGGGAGCGCCCACACGACTGAGGGCGAGGCGCGTAGGAGATGCGGGGCATCTGCGAGCCCCAAGGCCGACCAGCGATACAGCATTGTCAAGAGAGCCTGAGGGCTCTGTCCAAGCGTTACGGGATCAATTAAAAGACTGCATGCAAGCGGAAGAAGCACGCTGAGGTTAAAGATCTGCGAAATGCCCGAGCACGACCAAAAGAATCTGCGTGTTGGCAACGCCTTTCTGAAGCGATGGTGCCGCTTATCGAACCAAAGATCATTCTATGCTATCAAGTGCCTTGAGCAAATCGGGCGCTTCGCTGTCACCGGCTTCTACAGCGCGGGTTAGCCATTCCCTGGCAGCGACATTATCGCGCAACACGCCTATGCCATCGCGATAGTTAATGCCCAAAAACCGCATCGCTCTTGCCGAGCCAGCTGCGGCTGCACGCCGAAACAACTCGGTCGACTTGCCCCGGTCTCGCTCTAAATAGGTACCATCCTCATATAATATCCCCAACTCTTCCATTGCAAAGCCGCTGTCATTGGCCGCCGCTTGCTCGATAAGCTGCAAACCTTTTCGCACATCTTTTTTGACATGCTCTCCCTTGATATACAGGACACCCAAGTTAGCTTGGCCATAATACCCACCTGCGTCTGTTGCCTTTTGAAACCATTGAATCGCGGCGGGGATGTCTTTTTCTGATAGCAGTCCTTCCAAATAGAAGCTGGCCAGGTTGTTCATCGCTGACACGTTGCCCTTTTCGGCCCCTAGCTTGTACCATATGAACGCCACATCAAGATTGGAGGGCAGGCCCTTGCCAAATTCGTTCATCGCGCCAATTTCGAACATCGAGTCTGCATCGCCCAGCGCCGCGGCCTTGGAGTAATATAGCAGAGCACGGCTGAGATCTTTCTCTACCCCTTCTCCATCTTGATACATTATCCCAATATAATAGGCTGCCTTCGCATTGTCCTTTGCATCGGCTTTTTCAAACCAGTATCGCGCCTTCTGATAATGTTTTTCAAAACCAATGGCTGATCTATAGTTCATCCCCAAAAAGGGCATTGCTCTGTTGTCTTCGAGCTCTGCGGCTTCCAGATAATATGCATTAGCTTTACCAAGGTCCTTTGTCAGACTATCGCCATTTTCATAACACAACCCGAGGCTGGTCAATGATGGTGGATATTTTACATTAGCTCCTTTTTGAAACCACTCGCATCCGATTTTTCGATCAACTTTGACACTGAAGCCTTCTGAATATACAAATCCCAGTCCCTGATATCCGCGCGGCTCACCCATGTCAGCCAACTGACGATACAAGGGCAATAATTTGGACCAATCTTCGGCATCTTCTAGTGCATCTATTTGGCCTAAGATTTCTTTCGCTTGACTCTGCTGTTCGGAGATTGGTGCTCCTTCGATAGCATTTGCAGGTGATTCGGGTACAGATGCTAATAAAAGCAGCAATGCTAGCGATTCCATGTGAAAACTCCAAATACGAAGAGCATTTCATTATAACCGGGATAGCTGCGGGTGCAAGTCGCGTGCTCCCTCCAACACCGATTGGAGTAAATTGCGAGGGAATCACATTGAAAATTTGCTAAATTTGAGATTTGCGATCAAAATACGCGGGGCTTTTCTTGCTTTAATAGTAGCGCATCGCATCAGACGCGATCCTCCCCGATCACCTTCGGGGAGGAAGCTTCACAAATCACACAGTCATGGATGTCCCGCGATAAATCCGCGAACGATACCGCGAGTCTTCGGCATCGGGCAGTGGTGCGCCGACCAGCAGTATGGCACGGGCGAAGCGTTTCAGTTCTTCTTCGTGTTCCTCCTCGTCGCGCGGTTCCTCCGACCGGACGCGGCGGGTCAGGTTGATCTGGTTGATCGGAACATCATGGACCAGCCGCTCGTTCTCGACCGCCAGCGTGGCGGTAAAGGCGTGCAGGGTGGTCTTGATGAAATTGGCGATGGCAAAGGCGGGACCATCGGTGCCAAGCGGCACATCGGGCGTGACCAAAACCAGCTGGCAATCGTCATAGAGCGAAGCCTTGCGCGCGACCCGGAAATGCAGCGTCAGGTTTTGTTCGATAACGTCCCGGAATTCGGTCGGGGACAGCATCGCGCCCTCTTCGAACAAGCGGTTGGGCAGTTCGGTTTGCGGCGTTGATACCACGATAGTCGGGCGGCCCCATTGGCGCAGCGCGTCGTCCATCGCCCCTTCGATATTGTCGCCCGCGTAGATCAGGTCGACCGCCTTGCGCGCCTCCGCCGGTAATCGCCCGATCAGCGTTTCGCCGCCAGTTTTTGAACCCACGAGCAGGACAACGCGGCCCACTTTGTGCTCGATCACCATCTGACGGATTGCCTCGGCCATATAGTCGGCCAAATGCTCACCAATGAACCAAACGGTTTTGCCGCGCATCCGGTCGAGCCGGTCCTGTTTGGGGCTACCGAACAATTCGCGCTCGGTTGCCGAGCGCTGGACCGAAAGACCGCCCGACGGCATGAAGGTCTCGCCGCTGACCGCGCGGTCGGCAAGGAAGAACACCGTTGCCTGCGCCACTTCGGATTCTGTCGGCATCCGCCCCAGATGCAGTTGCGACAGGACGCCCTTGCCGACGCCCTCTGCGGTTTTGTTGACCTTATATTCGGGCAGGAAAGGTTTGTCCTCGGGCGGAGCGAAGCTGAGCCACGCACCATCTTTCGCGTCACAATGCGCCGTCCAATCGGGCAAATCGAGCAAATAGCCCGCGCGGCCCAGTCGCGACAGCATGCTCGCCGCCAGTTCGCGGGTCAGCAGGAACCGGTCCCAGCTGCACAGACCATCGCCTTCGCGCGCACATTCGAGCGCGAGTTGCCGCAGGTGTTTGGGCGAATCCTCGTCGTGCGAAATATAGGCGGTATCGTTGCGCGCCAGCCGTTTCAGCACGTGTTCGGGTGCTGCGCAATCGCGGATCGCCTTGATTACGGCAGCATGGACCGCGTTCAGGCGCTTGTTTTCCAGGATCAGCTTGGCCCGGCGCTGGAACAGACCCGGCTTGCCGCCGACACCCGACAGTCGGTCACCATCGACTGGTCCGGGTGCAATGGCATTGAGCTGAACCTCCGGCCCCAGATATTCGGAGAAGGATTCGACCATCGCCCGCTGACCCGCCTTGGAAACGGCATAGTCGGAGCGGTTGGGATAGGCGACCGCCAAATATTTCTCTCCGCCGAAATAGGACGAAACGTTGAGAACATAGCCGCTGCCCCGCGCCTTCATGTGCGGCAAAAGTTCGTGGATCAGCAGGTAATTTGACACCAGGTTGGCGTCGAGGGTCCAGCGCCAGTCGTCGATTTTCATATCGACAACCATGTCCTCTGCGCCGGCGACCCCGGCATTGTTGATCAGATAATCGACCTGTCCAAAGGCGTCCATCGTCGCTTCAACCGCTCTTCGCAGAGAGTCAAAATCGCTGACATCAACATCGGGTACAATTTGTACCCGCCGATCCACGCCTGAAAAGCCGACATCCTGCAATTCGCCGATGATTCGGTCACGGGCGGCGACCAGTTCGCTTTCGCGCCGGGCAACCATCATGACCTTGCATCCGGCCAGCGCCAGCAGTCGTGCCACTTGCCCGCCTATGCCCGCCGAGCCGCCGGTGATCAGTGCGACCTTGCCCAGATGCAGTCCGGTGATATTCTCGGCAAAGCCGACCATCGCCTTGCGCGCGCCGGTCGCTTCACCAATGGATTTGGGCAGGTATAGGGTATTTTCCTGCACCTTGTGCTTTTTGCAAACGATGCGGGTTGCCTGACCTGCGGTGAAGCGGATATTTTCATCTTCATCATTGGAAAACCTGATGATCTGATTGCCCCATGCGGCCTGTTTCAAATAGCCCTGCTCGAGATCGACGCGTGATTCATCGCGCCAGATGCGGATCAATTCGGTGGTGGCGGCGGACAGGATTTTGTGGAATCGATCATCGTCGCCGTCGCTGCCGTTGGAGATAAAGACAAAGCGCGGGTCCTGCACCAGATCATCATGACGCTTCCAATACCGGCTCAGCGTCCGGGCTAGCGCAATCATGCCGGTCAATTCGATGTCGATAAAATCGTCGAGATCGCTATCCGAAACATCGAGCAATTTGCCCCGGAAATGTTCGGAAGTTTTGACGGGCAGAAAAATAGCGCTGGTGATCGAAGGATGCCTCTGACTGAATTCCTCCAGAGCAGCATCCATACCTTCGGGATCGCTGCGGTTAAAACGTACTATCGTCAGCCCTTTTTCCGCGCCTAGTGCTTTCACCCGCGCTTTGGCCTGTGCGACATCGGCCTGACGGCTTAGCCCAAGCAACACTTCCGCGCCGCACGCGGTTTGGACCTTGGCAAATTCTAGGGCATCTTCCCATTGCTGTCCCGCCGCGATCAGCACCGACAGGCCGGTCCCATCCAGCGATCGCATCGAAGGTCGGGCCAGATAAGTGGAATGCGAATCCTTTTTGACGGACATACCGTGCGTTACATCGAAGTCGTGCCCGTTAAATGCAGCGGACTCATCACTGCCCAAGAAGACGCATGTTTGCGCGATGTCGGTCGGGGTAGGTAGGGTCTTTTCCTTCAGCACACCATTGATCGGGCGATTGAGCGACATTCGTCCGGTGAAATAATTGGCGGTCGTTCCCTCAGCATTGCTCTGAATTTTATCCATCGCTGCAAAAACCGTCCGGATCCGGTCGCTTTCAATCGGCCCGGGGAAGATGGTGTTGACCCGAATGCCGTGGACCCCAAGTTCGAGCGCCAGTTGTGACGACAGCGAATTCAGCGCAGCCTTTGGCACGACATAGGCGGTGCGCCCATAATAGCGGGTGTGCGAGAAGATGGTCGATATGTTGATCATCGCGCCGCCCGGTGTCATGTGCGGTGCGGTTGCCCGCGCCAGATTCCAGGTAACCCCAAAGATATTGCGCAAGGCGTCGCCAACCGTTTCGGTGTCGGCGGCGCCATTTTGGCGGTTCGCTTCCAGATCAGCCGCGTTCAAGGGCACGTTTTCCAGCGTTTGCTTTGGCCCTGCGGACCCGGCGTTGTTGATGAGGATATCGATTCGTCCGAACACTTTCATGGCGGCGGCGATACCGTCGCGAACCGACTGGGGATTGGCACCGTCAAGGATCACCGTGGCAATGCGCTCTTCGCCGATGCCGGTTTCCTCAATAACGGCTTTGCGGGCGGCATCGATCCGGTCTTTGGTGCGCCCGGTCATGATCACCTTGGCACCTTCGCGCAAATAGTGGCGCACGATATGGCTGCCCAGATTGCCGGCAGCACCGGTAATCAAAGCGACTTTGCCGGTCAGACGCCCACCGGCATCAGAAGATTGCGGAGCCACGTTCGTGGTGGCGGCCTTTTTGGTTTTGGTCGTCATCTTATTTCTCCTCTTCTCGTGCTGATTGTGTTGGCATCGTCATTTGAGCGGCCCAATGTTCGAGCAATTCATTCTTGGTTCTAAGGCCAGTAGCGGGCAGGGCATGATTAACCACATAGGTTGATCCACTGTGCCGATTGTCCCACATCGACTGGTG
>JBGSLY010000325.1:0-3316 GCA_041740435.1 Parasphingorhabdus sp. | reverse complement strand
GCGGGACCGATGATCGGCATCCATCTGGGCAATCTGCTCTGGTATAGCCTGACCGCGCTCGGCCTGATCGCATTGCTCCAAGCGCATGACGCGGTTTTTGCTGTGGTCCGCTGGCTGGGTATTATCTATCTGATCTGGATGGGCCTCCATATGCTGCGCGACAGCCATCAGGGACTGGTGCTGGCCCAGCCAAAGGCAGCCCATTTTGCCAAAGGCGTCGCCAATGGTTTTGCCGTCCAGATTTCCAATCCCCGCGCGCTGGCCTTTTATACCGCCTTCATCCCGCAATTCATTGATCCGGCGAGTCCGCTGCTCCTTCAGCTAGGGATTTTGGCAGCACTGACCATTTTCACCGAGCAAACCGGGCTTACCGTCTACACCGCCATTGCCGTCCGGTTGCGGGAGAGCGGCGGTGGGCAAGGTGCAGGGATGAAGCGGATCGCGGGCATAGTCATGGTCCTGGCCGCGCTGTTCCTTGCTTATAACAACAGCAGTTTTGCGAGTTCCGGCCTATGACGGCCCGCGTGCTATTTGCAGCTTTGCTTCTGACAGCCGGAGCCGCACCCTTTGTGGTATATGGTGCCGACACCGAAATATCGGCGTCTTTACGGGACCTGACATTGACCGATCAACGGGTTCAGGAGGCGGCTTGGCGCTTGGTCAAGGCCAACCGGCCGCGTTGTGCTACACCAGTTTTGGGCACCGGCATGATAATGCACGATATTCGCCAGTATCGCGACCCGGACGCCGCCCGCGCGGCCTTTGGTTTTGCCAGCGATATTCTGGTGCTGACCGTTGCCAAGGACAGCCCGGCGAGCGCAGCGGGATTGCGACCCGGAGATGCGATTGCGGCGATCAACAACCGGTCATTGACCAGTTTCGGCGGCGCGAGCAGCGAGCCCAGCTTTGACCGCATCGCCGAAATACGCCGCTGGACCGAAGAGCGAGCAGCAGCGGGTCCACTTGTTATCCGCTACACCCGGGACGGTGTTGTTTCCGAAGCGCGGGTGACACCGGAAATGGTCTGTCCCAGCGTGTTTCAATTGACTACCGAACGAAGCCGCGAAGCCAATGCCGACGGCTCTCTGGTTTCAATTTCGACCGCGATGGTTGCCGTGATGGCGGACGATGACGAACTGGCAGCGATATTGGCCCACGAACTGGCGCACAATCTGCTGCGGCATCAGGTGCGACTGGAACTGGCGCGCAAAAAGCAGGGTGATCTGGCGGCGCTCGGTTCGTCGATTGCCCGGATCAAGGCAACCGAAATAGAGGCCGACCGGCTTTCGGTTTGGTTGATGGCCAATGCGGGATACGATCCCTTGGCCTCGGTCCGCTTCTGGACCCGTTATGGTCAAAGTCACGGCAAAGGCATTTTTTCCGCCCCCACCCATTATCGCTGGAAAAAGCGGGTCGCGCTGCTGGAGAGTGAAATTGCGGCGCTGCTGGCTGCGCCGACAGAAAACGGTTTGAAGCGTTCGCCGCTGCTGTTGACGGAATAGACCGGATATCCCCCTCCCGCTTGCGGGAGGGGCTAGGGGGGCCTGCATCGGAAACTGGCCCACCCCCGACCCCTCCCGCAAGCGGGAGGGGAGAAATGCTTGTCCGATTCGCAATTTCCTGCAAGATAGTCGGCATGACCTCGCGCCCCGTCCTTGGTATCATCGCCTGTAACCGGCAAATCGGCACCGAAAATGCCCAGGCGGTGATGGAACGCTATGTCCGCGCCGCGATGGTCTATGCCGATGTCGCGGCTCTGATCATCCCGTCAATGCCCGATGTGATGTCGGTCGGCGAGATCGCACCGCGCATAGACGGGATTTTGCTGACCGGAAGTCCTTCTAACGTTGGCGGAGAACTGTACGGTGATGAGCCGGGCTATGGCCCGTTCGATGCCGCGCGCGATACAATGGCGCTGGCGCTCATCGAACCGATGATTGCCGCGAAAAAGCCGGTGTTCGGGATTTGTCGGGGCTTTCAGGAAATCAATGTCGCGCTTGGCGGGACGCTGCGCCGTGACACTTCGTTCGAAGGCGCACAGCTCCGCCACCATGCCGATGATGATGTCAGCTTTGATGCCATGTTCGATCATGTCCACCCGGTGGACCTTGTGGAAGGCGGCCTATTGGCAGCCGCCCATGGCAAGCGTGCATTGACGGTCAATTCGGTGCATTTTCAGGGGGTGGACCGGCTCGGAGACGGTCTTTCGATAGAGGCGACGGCCCCCGATGGCCTGATCGAAGCCTATAGCGCCCGGCCCAACGGCGCGCCGCTGCTGGCCGTCCAATGGCATCCCGAATGGCGGACACAGGATGATCCCGACCGACAAATCTATTTTCGCTTGCTGGGAAAAGCGTTAAGAGGCGAGCTATGAACCAGCGCATCACCCGCTTTAACCGCTATCAGGCGCGGATCGGCTTTTCGCCTTAAACTCTGCGCTGACGCATTCCCTTATAAAAAGGGTTTGCGTCGCTCCAGCGCAGGCTGGGGTGACGGATTAGTTCATTCCATTGGAGACCCATCATGCCCCGCAATTACGACATCGCCGAACTTCGCCGCCTCGACATCGCTCACCATTTGCCCGCGCAGGCCGATTGGCAAGAGATTGAAGATCTGGGCGGAAGCCGCATCATCACCCATGCCGAGGGATGCTATATCCACGATGGCGACGGCAACCGCATCCTGGATGGCATGGCCGGGCTGTGGTGCGTCAATGTTGGTTATGGCCGCGCAGAATTGGCCGATGTCGCCAAAGAACAAATGCTGGAGCTGCCCTATTACAACAGCTTTTTCAAAACCGCCAATCCACCCGCCGTCATGCTCGCCGACAAGATCGCCAGCTTGACCGGGGGCCGCCTGCCGCATGTGTTTTTCAACAGCTCCGGCTCCGAAGCCAATGACACCATCCTGCGCTTGGTCCGCCATTATTGGCAGGTAAAGGGTGAGCACAGCCGCACCATCTTCATCAGCCGCCACAACGCGTATCACGGCTCGACCGTTGCCGGAGTCAGCATGGGCGGGATGAAGGCGATGCACGGACAGGGTTTCCCCGCCCCCGGCATCCTGCCACTCGCGGGCATCGAACATGTCCGCCAGCCGTATTGGTACAACGAAGGCCGGGATATGAGCCCCGAAGATTTCGGCACCGCTTGTGCGCAAGCGATCGAAGACAAAATCCTGGAAGTCGGTCCGGAAAACGTCGCCGCCTTTATCGGTGAGCCAGTCCAAGGCGCGGGCGGCGTTATCATCCCGCCCGCCAATTACTGGCCGCAGGTTGAGGCAATTTGCCGCAAATACGGGATTTTGCTGGTATGCG
>JBGSLY010000324.1:0-2909 GCA_041740435.1 Parasphingorhabdus sp. | reverse complement strand
TGTTTGATCCGCTGATTCGGGCAGGCAAATCGCCTGAACCCCTTGAAAATGGCTGATTTCCAATGTTTGCCTTAGCGGGATGTTAACCATCCAAATGTAGGTATATCCTTGGATTGGAGCATATTGCGTGGTGCTGGACAGCTTTGAAGACCGTATGGTGACAGACGCACGGCGGGTGGCGAGGGTTTTCCGTGCGCCCGTTATTGGTCTTTCTGCGGCCTTGTTCCCGGCCAGCGATATGGTCTTTTCAGAACAGATGCTGGCGGAAATGCGAAACGCTTTGCGCGATCTGGTCGCTGAAATCGAGGCCGAGATATGCCGATTGGCGGTGGAGCAATTTGGGTCAGCGCATGAAACACTAATCCGCTTGGGCCATGGCCGTGACGCGGTCAGTTGGCCTTTTTTATCCCGGTCGTCGGTGATGCGTTCGCGCTATTTCTTGACCGAGATACTGCACCGCTATCTGGAAAAGCAATCCAACCGCGCGTTGCGGGAAAATTCCGATCCGGTCGCGATGGAGTCGGCGATGGGCGAACTTATTGACGCAGATGCGCCGCGTGAAGCTGATGCGGCTATGGCGTTCCTGATCGCCAATAGTGCAGAGCAGGGCTTTTCGGATGCCTTCATTCTGACACCGACAATGATCAGCGCGCCATCCTGCCGCCGATTGGTCTGGTCTATTGCCGCCATTGTTGCACGTCAAACCGGAACGGCCCAGCCGATGGTGAACAAGGCGGCAGAATATTATCTGCGCCAATATGACGAGTCGGCCGCTCTACATATCTGCGCGCAAAGACTAGCGGCGGTTCGGGCCGAAAACGGACCACAAACGCCGCATGCGCCCGCACCGGCGGCCGCAGGAATCCACCTGTTTCTGGCATCACTCGCCCAGCAAGCCGGGCTTGCCTATGAGACCGTAGTGGGCTTTCTCGGCGATGATCGGCTGGCGCGCCTGTTGGTTGTGCTGAAATTTCTCGACTATTCGCTTGTCGAAGCGAACACCGTTTTGACGCAATTGGGCGCTGCGCATTTGCAGATTTCCGGTGAAGACTGGCAGCATATAGACCGGACCCGGTTGGAGGAATTGCTGACCGATTGGCGGCTGCCAGAGGAGTATCATCGGGCAGCGGAGGATTGGGATCGGTTGGCTGGGGCCATGGATGGCTGAGCTTTCGTTTCCTTTGCCGGTGCGTGCGCGATTGGATGCCTCGGGGCATTTGCTTTACGCCGACCCGCCACTTTTGGCCTTGCAAGTCAGCGGTGGCGGCACCCGATCCGGTGCGCTTGTCGTTCCCGGGCTTTGGGATTTGTGTAAGCAATCGCGCGATCTAAACATGAATCTGTCGCGTGCGGTGCGGACCGGGACCGAAAATCGGGACATTCGGCTATGGGCGGAAACCCGGCTGAGCGGTAACCAGCTTGAGCTGCTTATTACGGGCTGGCAGGAGTCGCCGATTGAGCGAAGTGATTTTGCCGGACATGTTGAGGATGATCCGTCATCGGCGACCGGCGGCTCCATGCGTCTTGATTCGGGCACCCGAATCATCTCCATCGCGCTTGCCGCTGTTCCGCGAGCGCCACAGCTTTTTACGGGAAAACGGATGCTGGAGGCATTTTCTTTGTTGGGCTCGCCGCAGGGGCATGCGGCTTTGCTCGAGAAAATCGCAGAACGGCAGCCGTTTGGCTCCATGGACTTTCTGCTCCTCGATGGCAGTGACCGGCAATACGAGATTTCGGGAAGTCCTTTGATCGATAAACAGGGGAATTTTGCCGGCTATCACTGCCGCTTGTCCAAAAAGGTTGAGCCGGGCAATGACATGGCTCATCCCGATACGCTGTCCGAAAATGCGTTGATCAGCAACGCCGTTTTTGGTGCGCAGCTTGGTCCGGCTCTGCGGCAGCCATTGAACAAAATCATTGCCAATGCAGAGACCATCAGCGCCAAATTGCAGGGTCCATTGCGTCAGGATTATGCGGTCTATGCCAGCGACATTGCCAATGCCGGACGGCACTTGTTATCGCTGGTCGATGATTTAGCCGATCTGGAAGCGATCGAGCGCGACAATTTTACGGTTGCTAGCGACGATATCGATCTGGTCGATCTTGCGCACCGGACGGCGGGCCTATTGGCGGTAAAGGCGGCTGATCATCGCATTACTCTGATCTTACCCGATAAAGACCATTCGGTCCCGGCTATCGGCGAATTTCGCCGGGTGCTGCAGATTTTGGTGAATCTGGTCGGCAATGCCATCCGCTATTCCCCCGATGGTTCGGCTATCACAATCGAAGCGGCCAGCCATATTGAGCGCGCCAGCATCTCGGTCACCGACGAAGGCGATGGAATCGCCCCAGAGGACCAAGCGCGGATATTTGAAAAATTCGAACGACTGGGCCGCAAGGGCGATGGCGGCAGCGGGCTTGGACTCTATATTTCCCGCCGATTGGCCCGTGCCATGCACGGCGAATTGATTGTACAGAGCAAAGCGGGCGCAGGCACCCGCTTCACGCTGTTTCTACCAATGAAGCCAAAGCCTTAGCGGGTCGATATATCCGCATAATCGCGCTGGACCGGACCGACATACAGCTGGCGCGGACGACCGATGCGCTGACCGGGGTCAGAGATCATTTCATTCCATTGCGCCACCCAACCGACGGTGCGGGCGAGGGCAAACAATGCAGTAAACATCGACGTCGGGAAGCCAATTGCCGACAGGATAATACCGGAATAGAAATCTACATTCGGGAACAGCTTTTTCTCGATGAAATAGGGGTCGTTGAGGGCCATTTCCTCCAGCTTCAAGGCCACTTCGAACACTGGGTCCTTAACCTTCAGCACATCAAAGACTTCGCGCACGGTTTCCTGCATCACCGAAGCACGCGGGTCATAGTTTTTGTAAACCCGGTGACCG
>JBGSLY010000323.1:0-3473 GCA_041740435.1 Parasphingorhabdus sp. | reverse complement strand
TGCCGGGGCTGCATCCCCTTCCGCTGCAGGTGCCGCTTCTGCCGCAGCAGGGGCGGCGGGCAGGGACAGGTTGGAACCCTGAGCGTTCAGATAGACCATCAAGTTCGCCCGATCTTCAGCGCTACCGATCCCGGCGAAGGTCATTTTGGTGCCTTCCGCATATTTGCGCGGCGAGGTCAGCCAAGCGTTCATGCTAGTCCAATCCCAATTGCCGGGAACCGATTTCAGCGCATCGCTATAGGCAAAACCGGCAACATGCCCGTGCGGCTTGCCCATGGTTGCATAAAGATTGGGACCAATACCGTTGGCGCCACCCGCATTTATCGTGTGACATGCGGCACATTTGGCAAAAACTTTCTCGCCCTGGGCTGCATCGGCAGTAGCAAGCAGCGTTTCAATCGCCGGACCGGCGTCGGCGGCACCTTCTTCCACAACTCCCTCTATTGCATAGCCCATGGTTTCGGGCCGCTCTGGCTTATCGGCATGAAAATATTTGCTGCTCAGGATGGAAAATCCCAGCGCGCAAATGCCGCCAAACAGAACCCAACCGGCAATAGTGTTGTTGCGATTATCCATGCTATTCCTCGTGCCATAAACCAAGTGGGAGACCTGTACGGGACCGCCCCCGGACCGGTAATCGCGCCCCCTCTAATCAGTGGCGTTGCCCATTGCAACTGTTAGTGTCCGGGAATTCGCTTGCCCCGATAGCCCGAAGGGCTTGCCTATCACTGCTTGATGCGATTAGGGGCCATGGCCTATGGAAAGCTATCCCGAAAAAGCACGCTCGATTGTCGAAAAAATGTCTGTCGCGGCGCAGGAAAACCCGGCGCAAGTTATCGCCTTTCAAGGCGCTCCCGGCGCGAATTCGCACATCGCCGCCATGCAATATGAGCCCGCATGCCTTCCGCTGCCCTGCTTTTCGTTCGAAGACGCGTTGGATGCGGTCAAGGAAGGTCGGGCATCTTCGGCGATCATTCCGATTGAAAATTCGCTGCATGGGCGCGTCGCGGACATCCATTTCCTGCTGCCCGAATCGGGGCTTCATATCGTGGCGGAACACTTTATGCCGATCCATCACAGCTTGATGGCCAAAAATCCTGAAACCACGATACGATCAGCTATGAGCCATCCACAGGCCTTGGGCCAGTGCCGCGGTTATTTGCGGTCGCGGGGTATCAGTCCGGTTGCTTATGCCGATACAGCCGGAGCGGCGGCCTTTGTCGCCAGCAGTGAAGACTTGGGCCTTGCGGCAATTGCTCCGGCGATGGCGGCGGAGCTTTACGGATTGCACATTTTGGCCGAGAAAATCGAGGATGCCAATCACAATATGACTCGCTTTGTGGTCCTGTCGAAACAGGCAAATCGCGGCCTAGCCGAAAAATCCGCAGATAGTTTGCCGCTGATGACCACCTTTGTTTTTGAAGTCAAAAATATACCGGCAGCCTTATATAAGGCGATGGGCGGCTTTGCCACGAACGGTATCAACATGACCAAGCTGGAAAGCTATCAAAAAAACGGCAGCTTTTCCGCCACCGAATTTTACGCTGATATAGAGGGTGCGCCCGGTGATGCTGCGGTCGACCGCGCGCTGGAGGAACTGCGCTTCCACTGCAACATGGTCCGGCTTTTGGGAACCTATCGTCAGGCGCGTCGGCGGGGGTAGGGCACAGCCCAATTCGCAAAGTCTGACTTTGCCGACAAAGTTTGATTTCGATTTAGGGAAGAGCCGCCAACGATTGGATCACCGCATTGACATTTATGCTCATATTGCTATGCCCCCGATGTTCTATTAGGGGTCGCAACTGTAATAGGGCATGAGGCAGATTGGTTTTCTGCAGCATGCACATTTTTGGAGCGACCTGATATGGCTTTTCCCGCAGTTTTTGATCTTTCTACCCTGAACGGAGCTAATGGTTTCCGCCTTGATGGTATCGATATCGGTGATGTTGCTGGCGTGTCGGTTTCCGATGCCGGGGATGTCAACGGCGACGGATTTGATGATATTATCATTGGCTCGCGGTACGGTGATCCCGGCGGCGATAGCAATGCCGGGGAAAGCTATGTTGTTTTTGGCAAGGCAAGCGGTTTTGCCGCCAGCCTGAACTTGGCAAGCCTCAATGGTACCAACGGCTTTCGCATTGGCGGGATAGATGCAGGCGACGAAAGCGGCTTTTCGGTTTCTTCAGCCGGTGACGTCAATGGCGACGGTTTTGCTGATGTTATCGTAGGGGCTTGGTATGCCGATCCGGGCGGCGATGATCGTGGCGGGGAAAGCTATGTGGTCTTTGGCAAGGCGAGCGGCTTTACGGCGAGTTTTGATCTCGCTAGCTTAAACGGGACCAATGGGTTTAAACTGAGCGGGATTGACGCCGTTGATCTTAGCGGTCTGTCGGTTTCTTCCGCCGGAGATGTCAATGGGGATGGGTTTGACGATATCCTGATCGGCGCCTTTTACGGGGAGCCTGGTCCAGCCGGTCTAAATGACAATGGTGAAAGCTATGTGGTTTTTGGCAAGGCCAGCGGTTTTACTGCCGATATATCCCTTGCCAGTTTGAATGGTACCAATGGCTTTCGTATCGACGGGGTCGATATCAACGATGTCAGCGGCTTTTCGGTGTCCTCCGCTGGTGATGTCAACGGCGATGGATTTGACGATTTGGTCATTGGTGCCTTCTCCGCTGATCCGGGCGGTGACAATGCCGCTGGGGAAACCTATGTCGTGTTCGGAAAGGCGAGCGGCTTCACCGCTGGGCTCAGCCTCTCCAGCTTGAACGGCGCTAATGGATTTAGGCTCGACGGCATTGATGCAGGCGATCACAGCGGATTTTCGGTCTCTGGTGCCGGTGACATCAATGGCGATGGTTTTGAAGATATCATCATTGGTGCCCGTTACGCCAACCCAGGCGGCGATACACAGGCTGGCGAATCTTATGTGATATTCGGAAAAGCAGTCGGATTCGCGGCCAGTATTAACCTCGCAACCCTTAATGGGAGCGACGGTTTCCGTATCGATGGTATCGACCAATATGACCGCAGCGGCCAATCGGTATCTGCCGCGGGTGACGTTAATGGTGACGGCTTTGATGATGTCATCATCGGGGCCTATAATGGCGATCCCGGCGGCGACAGCAATGCCGGGGAGAGCTATGTTGTGTTTGGTAAAGCGAGCGGTTTTACCGCCAGCTTTAATCTTGCGACCTTGAACGGCACCAACGGTTTCCGCCTCGAAGGGATAGATGCAAACGACAATTCCGGTTTTGCGGTGTCGTCGGCGGGAGATATCAATGGCGATGGTTTCGCCGATGTTTTGATCGGCGCGTTCCGGGGTGATCCCGGCGGCGATTATGCTGCGGGGGAGAGCTATGTCGTCTTTGGGATAGCACCGGACACTGCAACAACGCGGATAGGAACGGCTGCATCGCAGAACCTGTCTGGCGGAGTATTTACGGATGTGTTGTCGGGACTTGCCGGTG
>JBGSLY010000322.1:0-5839 GCA_041740435.1 Parasphingorhabdus sp. | reverse complement strand
GCAGCCTTGGCAAGGTCTTCACGATCCTTCGACAGCGCCAGTTCGGACTATTCGGTCCAATCTTCATTCAGCTTGTCGAGCTTCGCGATATGCCGCTGCATTTCCTTTTTATCGGCAATGGTGCGAGCGGCGGACGCGCGCACTTCGATCAGGGTTTCTTCCATCTCGAAAATGATCATCCGGATCATTTTGGATGGGTCTTCTGCCTTGTCGAGCATATCGGTGACATTGGCGGCGATGATGTCGCGGGTTCGTGAAAATATTCCCATAGGTACGCTCCAGTTCAATTGCACATTAACTTTGTCGGATGGTTTGGTCGAAGGCTTCGGCCGGGGATTGCTCCGGTCAAGGGGGGAAGGGAGGTCCCCGGCCGCGCCGCCGGTCAGGCCAGATAGGCCGCGACCGTCGAGGGGTTTGTCACCTCGGCCGGATTCAGACCCTGCGCCTCTGCGGGTGTCACGGTGCTCACCAAAATAGTGAAGCAGAAAATCCCGACCGAGATGAGGGCCGAAATTTCCGTCCGGGTAAGATTTTTGAGCGCGTTCATGGTTGCCTCCGGTTTGTGATTTGGTGTCTTTCATAATGTTCTCTCTATAGCAGGAGGCGTGCCAGTTTTTATAACTGACTGAAAAATATAGATAATCATCAAAATCACGTGTTCACGGTATAGTATGAATTGCCAATTAACGGGAAATGCCGCTATATATTGGGGATGGATCGGAATACCCAATTTGTCGGCCAGTCTGGGGCCTTTCTAGATGCGGTGGAAAAGACCAGCCGCGCGGCGATAATGAACCGCCCGGTGCTGGTGATAGGAGAGCGCGGCACGGGCAAGGAACTGATTGCCGAGCGTTTGCACCGTGCAAGCCGCAGGTGGGATCAACCGCTGGTTACCCTCAACTGTGCAGCCATGCCCGAAACGCTAATCGAAGCCGAACTGTTCGGGCATGAAGCAGGGGCCTTTACCGGCGCGGTCAAAGCGCGAACCGGACGGTTCGAAGAGGCCGATGGCGGGACATTGTTTCTGGACGAGCTGGGCAACTTGTCCGCTGGAGCACAGGAACGGTTGCTGCGTGCCGTTGAATATGGCGAGGTCACCCGCATCGGCGCTTCAAAATCCATCAGGGTTGACGTGCGGATTGTTGCGGCGACGAACGAAGATTTGCCCGCACTGGTCGATCAAGGGCGGTTCCGCGCCGATCTGTTGGACCGATTGAGCTTCGAGGTAATCACCTTGCCGCCGCTGCGTTCGCGGGAGGGCGATATAGCGGTGCTCGCCGACTATTTTGGTCGGCGCATGGCGGCGGAGTTGGACTGGACGGGCTGGCCGGGATTTGGCGATATGGCGCGCGCGGCGATGGACCGCTACCGCTGGCCCGGCAATGTCCGCGAACTGCGCAACGTGGTCGAGCGGGCGATTTACCGCTGGGACGATCCGGACCGGCCGGTGGATCATATCGTGTTCGATCCGTTTGAATCGCCGTGGCGGCCAAAACCATCGTCTAGGCCAGAGGCAAAGCGGCAATCCAGCGACGTTGTTCCAGAGAGCGAAGATGGGGCAAGCGATATTGGCGCTGCTGCGCTGGCAAGCGAGGAGGTGTTTCTCGACGTAGACGATCTAAAATCGGCGGTAGAAGATTATGAGAAACGCATTCTGCAATCGGCGCTGGCGCAGAACCGGTATAATCAGCGGCAAACGGCAAAGGCGCTCAATTTATCCTATGACCAGCTTCGCCATGCGCTCAAACGACATGATCTTTTAGGCGCATAGCCGCCGCTTGAGGTTGGACGTATTCTGGTCTAGGAACCAGTCATTCGCATAAAATGCTGCACGGCCTGCTCGCCGCGCGGCGAATAACAAAGGAGAATATCATGGCTTTCGAACTTCCCCCCCTGCCATATGCCAAGGACAGCTTTGGTTCGCTGATTTCTGAGGACACCTTCAATTTCCATCACGGCAAGCATCACAATGCCTATGTAACCAATGCGAACAATTTGGTCGCGGGCACCGACAATGCGGGCAAATCGCTGTCAGAGTTGATCGCTTCGGCCAGCGGCGGGTTGTTTAACAACGCGGCGCAGATTTGGAATCACAGCTTTTACTGGCTCTGCCTGTCGCCCGATAAAAAGCAACCGAGCGGTGAGTTAAAAGACCGGTTGCAAGCAGCCTTTGGATCGATCGATGATTTCAAGGCCAAATTCAAGGCTGAAGCCGTTGGCCATTTTGCCAGCGGATGGGCTTGGCTGGTCCTTGATGGTGGTGAGCTTAAAATCACGTCCTACCACGATGCTGACAGCCCGGTCGCTCATGATGTAAAGCCTTTGCTGACGATCGATGTGTGGGAGCATGCCTATTATATCGATTATAAAAATGCGCGGCCCGACTATGTTCAGGCGCTGCTGGACAATGCGATTGATTGGGACTTCGTTGCACAAAACCTTGACGGTTTGGGCGTTTCGCGGGCGGATCAATAAGCGAACTTTACTGCTGATTCGAAAAGGAGAGGCCGGGCTTGGGTAAGACCAGTCCGGCCTTTCTGCGTTACACTCGCGTTATTGCGGCGGGATTTCCGCCGGGTGTTCCTCATCAAAGCTGAGGCCGTGGCGCATCAGCATCGGCACGTTGGCGAGCGCGAAGACAAACGATAGCACGGTCACGCCCCAGACCTTGAGCGTCAGCCATGTGTCAAAGGTCAGAAGCGCCCGCATCACTTCGTTTAAGCCGGCCATGGCGAGAAAAAACAGCGCCCAATTGCGGGAAAACTTCATCCAGCCCTCATGGGACAGCCCTTCATAGGCGGCCTGCAACAGATATTGCAGCATCGGTTTTTGGCGCAGCAGGCCGCCAAACAAAATGGCGGCAAAACCCAGATAAATAATCGTCGGCTTGATCTGAATGAATTTCGGGTCATGGAAATAAATGGTCAGCGCACCAAAGCCGATGACCAGCACTGCCGACAACCAGAGCATCGGCGATACCTTGTCCAGCTTCACTTTGGAAACCACAACCGCGACAAAAATCGCCGCCATAAAGGCCGCCGTTCCGGCGATGACACCCCAGATTTTGAAGACCAGAAAAAACACCAGCAATGGCCCGAAATCGAGCGCAAAGCCGAGTCCTTTGTTTTCTGCCTTTTTCACTGGTGTTGCTTCAGTCACATTTTTGCTCCTGCAATGGCTTCCGCCAAGATATTGGGGTCGAAGGGACGCAAATCATCTAGCGTTTCACCCACCCCGATGGCGTGTATCGGTAGGCCGAATTGCCGCGCCGCCGCTACCAAAATCCCGCCGCGTGCGGTTCCGTCCAGCTTGGTCATGATGAGGCCGGTGACTTTTGCGACATCGCGGAAAACCTCAATTTGCGACAGCGCGTTTTGTCCGGTCGTCGCATCGAGCACCAGCACCACATCATGCGGTGCCTCTGGATTGAGGCGGCCCAGCACCCGGCGGATTTTATCAAGCTCGTCCATTAATTCACGTTTGTTCTGTAACCGTCCAGCGGTGTCGACGATGAGCACATCAATGCCGGTTGCCGTCGCCTGTTTCACCCCTTCATAGACGATGCTGGCGCTGTCACCGCCCTCTTTGCCGGAGATAATCGGCACACCCAACCGCTCGGCCCAGACTTTGAGCTGGCCAATCGCCGCTGCGCGAAAAGTATCGCCGGCCGCCAGCATGACGCCGTAATCTTGCTCGAGAAACAAGTGCGCCAGCTTGGCAATCGTGGTCGTCTTGCCTGAACCGTTGACGCCAATCACCAGAATGACCTGCGGCCGTGGAAACGCGATAACACCAAGCGGCTTGGCAACCGGGGCCAATATGGCGGCAATTTCCCGCGCAATAATCGCGCGCACCGCTTCTTCGGTGAGCCCGCGCTCAAATCGCTCATTGGCCAGTTTTTCACGGATCGCCGCCGCAGTTACAGGGCCCAAGTCGGAGAGGATGAGCGCATCCTCAATCCCGTCGAGCGTCTCGCTATCGAGCCGGGATTTGGTAATGAGGCCAGCAAGATTATCCGTCAGCCGCGACGACGTCTTCGTCAGTCCGCCAAACACCCGGTCTTTCCAGCTGCTACCTTCGGTCATGCTGCTACATTGCCCTTCACTTTATCCCCATCGATCGCGCAGATGGTCACATCAATCAATGCCCCGGCGGTCTGCGCTTGGTCGAGGGAAACTTCCATAAAATCCTCGCTCATCCCGGCGCGTCCGGATTTTTCGACCAGCACCTTTCGGCGGGTTCCGATTGCATTGTCCAGCCAGCCCTTCTTTTGCACGGCTACTGCAGAACGAAGTTCTTTGGCACGGCGCTTGATTACTCCGCCATCCACCTGCGGCATCTTCGCGGCCGGTGTGCCTGTGCGAGCAGAATAGGGGAAGATATGGCCATGAACGATTTGGCAGGCCTGCACTATATCTAAGCTTTTGGCAAACATGGCGTCGGTCTCGGTAGGAAACCCGGCGATGATATCGGCACCCACGGCAATCTCTGGCCGCGCCGCCTTCAGCCGCTCGACAAGGTCAATCGCTTGTGCCCGATTATGGCGGCGTTTCATTCGCTTCAGGATCATATCGTCGCCTGCTTGCAGCGACAGATGAACATGCGGCATCATCCGGCGCTCTTGAGTTAGAAGCGCAAAAAGACGGTCATCAATTTCAATGCCGTCCAACGACGACAGGCGAAGCCGGGGCAGGGCAGGGACCAATCGCAAAATACGCTCCACCAATTGTCCGAGATTCGGCGTGCCAGGCAAATCAGCGCCATAGCTGGTGACATCAACGCCGGTCAGGACTATTTCCCGAAATCCCCGGTCCACCAGTTGCGTTATTTGATCGACAATAGCTCCAGCGGGAACCGAGCGGCTGTTCCCCCGGCCAAACGGGATGATGCAAAAGGTGCAGCGGTGGTCGCATCCGTTCTGGATCTCGACAAAGGCGCGGCTGTGATTGTCGAACGCTTGGGCAAGCTGCGGCGCGGTTGAGCGCAACTGCATAATGTCGGACACGATGACCGACCGATGGGCATTTTCGTCCTTGATGCGAAAATTTTCCGGATCGAACTTGTCTGCATTGCCAATAACGCGCCGAACCTCGGGCATTTGGGAAAAGGTATCCGGATCAATCTGCGCGGCGCAACCCGTTACAACAATGTCGCTATCGGGTGCTTCGCGGTGCGCCTTGCGGATCGCTGCTCTTGTTTGCCGGATAGCATTGTTGGTCACCGCGCAGCTGTTGATGATGACCATTGGGCGGCTGGACAACTGGCCTTCCAAGCTGCTCGCAATGGTTTCGCTCTCCGCGATATTCAGACGGCAGCCCATGGTGATGATGCGGGCCTGGTTCATCCGAAACTGTCCCAGTCGGCTTCACCGGAAAACACCGCGACGGCATCACCGGTCATGATAATGCTCTGTCCTTCGCGCCAGTCGATGGTTAGTCGCCCGCCGGGCAAATGTACCGTGACAGGAGTTGTAACCAGTCCGCGCTTAATCGCGAGCACCGCTGTTGCACAGGCCCCGGTTCCGCAGGCGCGAGTCAAACCTACGCCCCGTTCCCAGACATGCAATTTTATGCCGCCGCCATGAACGCTCGCGACATTGACGTTTATTTTTTGGGGGAACAAGGGATCATGCTCGATCATCGGGCCGAGCCGCGCCAAATCAACCTGATCGGCATCCGCAACGAAAAAGACAATGTGCGGATTGCCGACATTGACTGCGCACGGATCGTTCAAATTCTCCCAGCCCACGGGCATGTGGAACGTGTCCATGGCAAAGGCGAGCGGGATGGCATCCCATGCAAATTGCGGTTGACCCATGTCGACGGAAACTTTGTCTGCA
>JBGSLY010000321.1:0-7538 GCA_041740435.1 Parasphingorhabdus sp. | reverse complement strand
GCCCGCTCGAATGGTTGTGGCGCAGCCTGGCGCGGGGGCGGTGGGAGCCTATGCGACTGCCGGTGCGTTAACCCATTTTTGCTATTGCAAACAATTCTCATTCTCACTATATGAGTCGTGAGAGGTGAACATGGTCGTTTGTATCTGCAATGCCATTCGGGAAAAGGACCTGCGCGCAGCAGTCCGCAAGGACGATGCCTGTCCCAAAAGCGCCTATGCCCGGTTGGGCCACCGTCCCAAATGCGGCCAGTGCCTCTCTTTCGCGCGCAACCTCATCGAAGCAGAGCGTGCGACCGCTTAGCATTAGCGTTAGCAATTGTTTGAAATATAACATTATTTTCTGCGCTGTCTTGGCAAAGCGCCGCCTAGCTGTTAAATGAACCCTCATCCATTTGACCAATAGGAGCATTCGGCCATGAAGGGCGACGCCAAGGTAATCGAATTTCTCAATGATGCGCTCAAGAACGAATTGACCGCAATCAATCAATATTTCCTGCACGCGAAAATGCTCGGCAACTGGGGCGTGGCAAAACTCGCCAAATTTGAATATGAAGAATCCATTGACGAGATGAAGCACGCCGACAAGCTGGCGGAGCGGATTTTGTTTCTTGATGGATTACCTAATTTCCAGATGCTGGGACGGCTCAAAATCGGTGAAACGGTTGAAGAAATCCTAAAGGCTGATCTGGAGCTGGAATATGAGGCGCTGCCGTGTCTCAAGGACGGCATCGCGCACTGCGAATCCGTGCGCGACTATGTCAGCCGCGACCTGCTGGCCAGCATATTGGAAAGCGAAGAGGAGCATGTCGACACGCTGGAGCAGCAGTTCGACATGATCGAGCGCATGGGTATTGCCAACTATATCCAGCTGCAGTCCGAAGCGGCGGATTGAGGGCTAGAGTGAGATGACATAAGATTGATGCCCCGGGATTGCCGCAGAAAGCCTCCCGGCAAGGCGCGGGGTGCAGGGCGGGCCAATCACCGCAACGAAGTCCGGGGGGCTTCCTGGGGCAACCGCAAGCGGCTGGCCCCTTTTGGCCGATCGCCGCGTCATTCGCCAAAAGACTCTGGGGTCCCTCTGCATCAACATAACTCCCTCCTCATTCCCCCAAGGGACGCTTTGCGTTCCGCAAAACTTCGGGCACTCGGCCAAAATCGGCTCCGTCACGGTGGGTCAATCTTATGTCATCTCGCTCTAATCAAAAAAGCGCATGAAGGTGGCCGTCCATGGCGATGATTGTTTTGGCGCAGTTGTTGGTTTGGCCGGACATTCCAAGCAATAGGCCATGACATCAGCTTGACCAAAAACCCGCTGCATATTGTGGACAGCGGTGCCAATCAGGCTCTGTTGCTGACGGCTGCTCCAACCCACCAACCCGCGTGCGGCAGGTCCATCGGGGTTGTGGGACGCGATGCCGCCCATCAACAATCCACTGAGAAATCCGGGAAACTCCGCCGGGGTTTCGATAAATTCAACGGCAAAGCCATCTTTCGTAAGGCCCGCGCGTTTTGCCGCTTCTGCCGCGGCCTCGTCAAGGCCGCCCAAACGGTCGACAAGTCCCAATTGCCGGGCCGTGCCTCCGTCCCACACCCGGCCTTGCGCAACGCTGTCCACTTGCTCCGGTGTCTTTTTCCGCGCGCTGGCCACGCGGGAAAGAAACTGTCGGTAGTTATGTTCTATATTGGCTTGCAGGATGGCGTTGAACGCCGTGCCGGGGCCTTTGGCAAAGTCGGGTTCGCCGGATAAGGCAGTGGTCTTGACCCCGTCTGCACCAACGCCCCATTTGGCCAAGGCATTTTCCGCGCTGGGCAGGATCGCAAAAATCCCGATGGATCCGGTAATGGTATCGGGCTCCGCAAAAATGACATCGCCGGCGGTCGCCACCCAATATCCCCCGCTGGCGGCCACGTCGCCCATTGAAATCACCACCGGAATTCCTGCCTTGCGCACCGCGAGTAATGCAGCGCGAATTTCCTCGCTGGCAAAGGCGGAGCCGCCGGGGGAGTCCACGCGAACCACCATGGCATCGGGGGGGTTGTCTTCCAGCGTACCATAAATTTCTGCGGCAATCCGCCCGCTTGCGGCTGTGCCCGGCCCTGCATCGCCGCTGATGATGTCGCCCGCCACAGTGATAACGCCAACGCGCCCGTCGGCGGTTTCGGGCGGATGGTTGGCGGTCCAGTCAGCAAGGGCAATTGCCTTGTAACTATCCGGGGCCATATCTTCGTCAACGCCGGCGACCTTGGCGACATGGCGTTCGAAATCGGCGCGCAAGCCCACTTTGTCGATCAAGCCGCTTTGTTTGGCAAGTTTGACCAGATCGCCTTGGTTTGCCGCGACCATTTCGGCGGGATTGGCGATAAAATCGGCAATTTTCGCCTTGGGACGGGCCTTGGCCACATCGGCCTGCCAGCTTTGCCAGAGCACATCATAGACGGCCTTTAGCGCTTCCTTGGCTTCGGGTGATTGGTCGCTACGAATATAGGGTTCAACGAAACTCTTATAGGTACCAACCCGGTAGATATTGGCGGTCAACCCAAGCCGGTCGATCAGGTCCTTGTAATAAAGCTGGTTGCCGCCCGGCCCTGCGAACACCGCGCCGCCCATTGGATCGACCCAGATTTCACTGGCGTGCGCCGCCAGTTGATAGGCATCATCGCCGTAAAAACTGGCAAAGCTATACACCGGCTTGCCCGACTTTTTAAAGGCGTCGAGCGCATCGCCCACCGCGGACAGGCTGGTCTGCCCTCCGCCCAGAAAGAAATCGAGGTCAAGCACAACAGCCTTTACCCGCTCGTCGTCGCGTGCGGTTTCCAGCGCACGAACAATGTCGCTGGTCCTATACTCGCGGACGGTGCCGCCGCCCTCGGTAATATAGGTGCGCCAATCGATCTCGGCCGGTTGCTCGGTAATAACGCCGTCGATGTCGAGCAGCAAGGCGCCTTCCTTGACCGACGCGCTATTGGGCGTGGCGGATAGGACCCCATAAAGGGCGGCAAAGAACAATATGAGCAGCAGCAGGACCAACCCGTCCTTGACCGCCATCAAAATCTTCCAAGCGCCTTTTGCCAGTTCCATCTTTGCCCACCTGTTGGTTATGGGGCTTCATATGGTAAGCCTGCGGTCAATTACCAGCGGATAAGGCGGGGGACCAAAATTCGTCCGATAACGGCGCAGATGGCGACGGCCAAAGTGTACCACAGGCCGACATAGAAAATGCTGTTGAAGGGGCAGTGCAGGCTGTAACCAGCGGCCCCCATCGCCCCCGATGCCATGCCGACCAACCAGCCGGCCCGGGCGAGTGCCACTGGCGCACCGCGCCGAAGCCAAAGCACTTGTATCGTGCCGACCGCCAATGCGCTCAACCCGCTAAAGGCAAGGCAAAGCATCCCTTGCTGGGGAACAAGAACCGACAAATTATCGGGCATGGCAATCATGGTCATGCCAATGGCCGATGCAGGAAACAGCAACGCTGCTAGGAGGGCCCAAACCCAGCCGGTAAAACCATTGCCTATCCCCGGCTGGCTCATGGCCACTACGGCATAGCTGCTGGTCAGGCCGAGCAACAGCAATGCGCCAAAGCGAAGGAAAAACATCGGATGAGG
Source organism: Parasphingorhabdus sp. (assembly GCA_041740435.1). Classification (GTDB taxonomy): domain Bacteria; phylum Pseudomonadota; class Alphaproteobacteria; order Sphingomonadales; family Sphingomonadaceae; genus Parasphingorhabdus. Next base: position 3,932 of record JBGSLY010000321.1, on the reverse strand, counting down.
CGATCCCATCATCAGATCATCGCGCATCCCGGTATAAGATAGCACGGTAAGGGTAACCAGCATTCCCGCCGATATGGTCCACATCATCCCGCGCCGGACCGAAATAGGCTGGACCGGCGACAGATCGTCGACCAGCGCGGCCATCATAGATTGAGTTGATTTGCTGTTCATGGGCATTAGCTCTTGTCGATAATGGCGGTTAATTTTTTCAGTCCGCGGTGAATGTTGACCTTGACCAAGGATTCCGATTGTCCGGTTTTACCGGCGGCTTCGGCTATGCTCAGCCCTTCAATTTTGACGATCCGGATGACTTCAGATTGCGCAGGCGGCAATTTGCCCAGCAGGGTTTCAATGCTGACCCGGGCCTCAATATCCTCGCTTTGCGGCTCAACCGCCATCGTGTCGAACAGTTCGTCATGCGCGTGGCGGTACGTGCTGCGCAACTGGTCAACCCATCGGTAACGGGCAATGGCGGCAAGCCAGGGCAAAAACGGCCGGTCTGGCGCATAGCTGGCACGCTTGCGGTGCAAGGAAATCAACGTTTCCTGCACCAGATCATCGATCGCCTGCGGGGCAATTTTCTGCGCGAAATAGCGCCGCAGCCATTTCTCACATTCGGCGAGCAAGTTGGCATAGCATTGCCGGTCACCGGTCTGGCTTTTGGTCATCAACGTGCGCAGGGTTTCTTCATTGGCAATCACAAAATTATCCGCGCGCCTTGACCAGCATGTGGTCGATAGAAAACAGCCCGCCACCGCGCACAATCAGCACGCCGGCCAAGGCAACCCAAAGGCTGTGCACCGGCCACCACGCTTCGGGATAAACGAAGAACTGGATGACCAACGTCATCACGAGCAAGCCTGCTGCGCCCAAGCGGGTGGCCAAACCGAAAAACACCAGTACCGACAGCGTATGCTCGCCATAAGTTGCCAAAGCCCCGGTAATTTCCGGAAAGGGCATGCGATATTCTTCCTGAAACAACAGCGTGGTTGTATCGCTGACCGTCAGCCAGCTGCCTTCCTCGACCTTGGTCCGGGCGGAGCGCCAAAACACCCCGGCCAAAGCCAATCGGGTCAGCAGCAGAACCACCGCTTCCGGCACCCGTCCGCTGGTCATCGCGATTGTTTTGTCGATTAGGGCAATCATGCCGGGTCCTTTGCTTTTGTGATCGCGCCCGCCTCGATCAAGGTGACGATATGCGTCATGGCCGCGTCTTCACCTGCGCATTCGATGGCATGGCCCAAAAGGTTACCCAGTATCTTGGAACTCGCAATTTTATTGGCGATCTGTGCGGTTTCGGATGGGAGTGGATACAGCAAGACCGCCGCATGCGGACGGGCAATCATCAGCATGGCCGCGTTTGTGGACTGGCAGCCCAGCGACGCGGGAAGTTCCGCCGAGAGCGGAATGAACCGTACGGATGGATGCAAGGCTATCGCGGTCGTCAGCACGTCATCTTGTGCCAAGCCGGAAAAGTCTGTCAGCGACAAGGGCGGAGCTTCCGCGCTACGATAGGATTCTAGCCAAGCCCATTCGATCTGGCATAGATCATGGCCTTGACGATCCATTGTGGTCGCCGACAGAAAATCCGGAAAGGCGTATCCAATATCGTTGAGCGATGCAGCGCGCGCATCCGGAGTTTCGATAAAGTCCCGGCTAATCCGGTTGAAAATCTCGCTGCCGATATGCTCGCGGGTTAGCGGAAAACTCTCCTCCAACGCCACCAAGCGGGCATGGGACACGGTGTTGGCATAGGCGCGCATAGCGAGCAGGGCGCGGTCTGGACTTTGGGCAAAAGCGTCTTCGGGAAAATATTCCGGTCCGTCATAAAGACAGCGCAAAAAGGCCTGCTGCATTTCAAGCAAGGCGGGCATTTGGGGTTTCCCGGTCAAATTGGACCTGAGCGAGGACAATATCGGCTTTGTCCGTTTCCCTCATCAGCGCCGGGAATTCCGGTACATCGGTATCCCATTCAATCAGGGTGGGGAGCGGGCCGACACGTTCGATGCAGCGGGCGTATAGTTCCCAGCATTCATCGCCAACTGGCGAACCATGGTCGTCGATTTTCAGCGGTCCGCTGTCGTGAAACTCGGTGGTATGGCCGGCCAGATGCACTTCACCGATCCACTCCGCCGGGATAGCATCGACATAGTCCGCAGCGCAAAAGCCTATATTTGTCGCTGACACGATGACATTGTTGATATCGAGCAGCATGCCGCAACCACTTTTTGAAATCAGATTTGCGAAAAAGGCGATCTCATCCATTTCATCCACTCGCCACGACAGCATGCGGGAGGGATTTTCGATCAGTATCCGCTGCTTCAGCCGGTCTTGAACCCGGCTTATCTGTTCACAAAAATGGTTTAGCGATGCGGAGGTATAGGCAATGGGGAGCAAATCAGGGATCTGGTCATGGGCATTGCCGCTCCAGCTCAAATGATCAGAGACACTGGCGGGTTGGTATCGGTCGCACAGGTCCGCCAACCGCTCCAACTGCGTCACGTTGCAGCCGTCGGATGAGCCCAGCGATAGACCGACGCTATGAAAGCTTAGAGAAAGTTCGGACCTTATCGCCCCCAGCCAGCGGTGTGCGGGGCCGCCGTCAGCAAAATAGTTTTGCGGGTGAACCTCCACCCATCCCGGACGCGCCCGCTTGGGAGCATCGAGCACATCGCCATAGTGCTGAGGTTTCAGGCCGATGCCGGAGGAAAGGGGGAGGGCATTCGGCATGATGGCAGCATTCGGATGATGGGATGGATGGAAGTCTCTCAGGCTAAAGACGCGACCCAATTAGCCTTTCGAAGGAACCGGTTTGGTATTGCCGGTTTTGGCCGACAACGAACCGCCCATTTTCACGCATGTACCCTTGGCGACATATTTCCAGGCATTGCCCTGATAGTCAGCGGTCGAGGACCCGGCACAGCTGGTGCCCGGACCGGCGGCGCAATCATTCTTGCCCTTCAGAGCAACACCAAAGCATTTTTCTTTGGCATCACTGGCGGCGTGATGATCGGCTTGGGCCGGTGTGATCGACAATGTTGCAGCAGCGGCAAGCGATCCGGCCAGCGCCGCTATTTTGGTGATTGAGTTAGACATCCTGAACTTCCTTTTGTTGGTAATTCCTTAAACCGAGCCAGTCGCTACCGGCTCATCAAGCCATTCGCGCTAGCCCGCGGCAAAGTTACGCAGCGGCCAAAAAAATTTCACCGAAATTTCTCTCCGGCCCTTGACCTCGCGGACGAAAACGCCATATCCGGCGCGCTGGCACTCTCTAAGCGGGAGTGCTAACAATGCTATTCACGTTTTTCGCTCTGCCCCAACCGGGGCGGAATGAAAAGCCTCTATCGATCAAGGAAAGGCTATCATATGAAATTTCGTCCATTGCACGACCGTGTTCTGGTCCGCCGCATCGAAGCGGAAGAGAAAACCGCTGGTGGGATCATCATCCCCGACAGCGCCAAGGAAAAGCCGTCAGAAGGCGAAGTGATCGCCGCTGGTGCCGGCCTGAAAGACGACAATGGCAAGGTAACCGGTCTGGACGTCAAAGCTGGCGACCGCATCCTGTTCGGCAAATGGTCGGGTACCGAGGTCAAGGTTGACGGCGAAGACCTGCTCATCATGAAGGAAAGCGACATTCTGGGAATCGTCGAATAATCCCCTTCTCCCATCAAAATTACGGCTCGCAAGGGCCAAGTTCACAGGTTAATTAAGGAAAATTATCATGGCAGCTAAAGACGTACGTTTTTCACGTGACGCCCGCGAACGCATTATGCGCGGCGTTGATATCTTGGCCGACGCGGTCAAGGTGACATTGGGTCCCAAGGGCCGCAACGTCGTGCTCGACAAGAGCTTTGGCGCACCGCGCATCACCAAGGACGGTGTATCGGTCGCCAAGGAAATCGAACTGAAGGACAAGTTCGAAAACATGGGCG
>JBGSLY010000320.1:0-2657 GCA_041740435.1 Parasphingorhabdus sp. | reverse complement strand
GCAGGCTGGCAATCGGTTCCTTGAGCAATGTGTCGGCAGAGACATCCGTGAACAGATCGTCGATATGGCCCGCGCCAATGACCTGCAACATTGCTGCGCGGTCATCATCGGTTAGGGGAAGGTAGCGCATGTTTTTTCCTTTAGAGCTATGCATTTGGGACTGAGATACCCTCTCCGTTCGCCTCGAGCGAAGTCGAGAGGCCCCGAGATTGCAATTTGCGTCAAAGTGTCTCGACTTCGCTCGACACGAACGGCACCAGCAGATTCAATTTTACACACCAGGGCATTAGTCTGCGAGGCCATCGACAAACTTGTTATACGCGCTCTCGCTCATCAGGTCCTTGAGCTGGCTTTCATCGGACAGGGTCAATTTGAAGAACCACCCATCACCTTCAGGATCGGAATTGACCAGCCCCGGTTCGTCGGCCAGCGCGGCATTGCCCTCAATCACCGTTCCATCAACCGGCGCGTACACATCGGACGCCGCCTTGACCGATTCGACCACAGCGGCATCGTCGCCCTTGGTTAGCTCGCGGCCTTCATCGGGGGTTTCGACAAAGACGATATCGCCAAGCTGCTCCTGCGCATATTCGGTAATCCCGACCGTGGCGATTTCGCCGTCCACATCAATCCATTCGTGGTCTTCGGTAAAATAACGGGTCATTGCTCGGCTCCTTTTCTGTGATAGCGATGGGGGATGAAGGGCATATCGGTGACGGTCATGGCGACGCGCTTGCCGCGCACTTCGGCCTCTACAAGTTCACCGACAGCGGCGTATTTGGCGGCAACATAGCCCATGGCAATCGGCGCGCCGACGCTGGGTCCAAAGCCGCCCGAGGTGACAGTACCTATTTCCGTGTCTCCGGCAAATATCGGGGCACCTTCGCGTACCGGCATTTTGCCGTCTATTGCAAAGCCGACGCGTTTCTTGTCGGGACCAGCTTCAAATGCGGCGGAGATGCGTTCAGCACCGCAGAAAGCGCCCGCTAGCGCACGCTTTTTCGATACCGCAAAGGTCAAATCCCCCTGCACCGGGTCGAGCGAGGGGTCGAGGTCGTGCCCGTAGAGCGGAAATCCCGCCTCCAACCGCAAGCTGTCGCGCGCGCCAAGGCCAATGGGCTTGACCTCATCCATCGCACACAGCGCGTCGGCGAAAGCGGCGGCATGTTCGGGAGCCAGCGAAATTTCAAAGCCATCTTCACCGGTATAGCCCGAGCGGCTGATCCCGAGCGGAATGTCCCCCCAATGGAACGGTCCCGCCTCCATAAAGTACAGGTCCGTCACCTCCGGCACTAGCCGAGCCAAGCATGTCACCGCCTCTGGTCCTTGCAGTGCTAACAAAGCCGCGGCATCATCATATTCCAGCCGAATATCGCCGGGCAGGTTCGCGCGCAAATAGGCAATGTCATCGTGCTTGGTCGCGCCATTGACCACCAGATACAGGTGATCGTGGGCGTGGGTGACCATCAGGTCATCTAATATTCCGCCGTCGGGTGCGAGCAGTAAAGTATATTTGATCTTGCCGGGTTTCAGCGCCTGCAAATTGCCCGGCGTCATCGCCTCCAACGCTGCCGCCGCACCCGATCCCCAAAGCTGGACCTGCCCCATATGGCTGACATCGAACAGCCCTGCGTGCGCGCGCGTCCATAGATGCTCCGCCATGACGCCTTCGAACTGTACCGGCATCGCATAGCCGGCAAAGGGCACCATCCGCGAACCTTTGCTGCGGTGCCACGCATCGAGTCGCAGGGTTTTCAGATTTTCGGGCAAAATACACTCCGGAACTTGGGGGGCGGCAAGGATGACCCGCACGAAACGGATCACGGCTTACCCCCTCTGTCACGGGACCTGAGAGTTTCATGGGACGCGCCCACTTACCCCTTCGGTGGTTTCCGCTTCAAAAGCAGAAACGCTTTCCAGAGTGTCAAGAACATGCGGTCCTTGGTGCCTGAGAGTTTCCGGGGTGGTTGCTCCTTCGGCGAAAGTCGCGGGCGGCCCGCAACAATTCTCTCCCGCATGTTCGTGCGACCAAAAGGCCGCCAACGGTTCGCAGGTGCAGCAAAGGCAGGGGCGAGTCAAGACGGGAACGGGAAGCGGTGAAATTATCCACAGGAAGTTGGATTACGTTATACCAAACCCATTATTTCATCATGGTGTAGGATATGCGTTCCATCACCTTCTTGTTCCATCAGCGCGACGATCGCCGCCGCCACCGCATCGGCGCGGATGGAGCGGTAGCGGCTCATATTGCCGTGCATCAGCGGATCGACAAAGGGACTGATCCGCATCGCCAGCGATTCGCCCAGCCGGAAAGGGCCTTCCCGGTCCCCGATCAGCAAGCCGGGGCGTAGAATGTCGAGCCGATCAAAATTCAATGATTGCAGGGACTTCTCCGCGGTACCTTTCATCCGCATATAGAAATTGGCTGCGGATGGATTGGCGCTGACCGACGACACCGCGATGCAGCGCAGCGCCCCCGCCGACCGTGCAGCCTTGGCCACCGAAACGACCAAGTCATGATCAATGGCCCACATCGCAGCCTGCGAACCGGCAGCCTTTATGGTCGTGCCCAGCGCTGATACGACGCCATCCAGCGGCAGTCCGGCAATAATGTCGGGCCATTCGCTCGGGGCGGCGACATGCTGCACCTCGTCCGC
>JBGSLY010000319.1:0-2012 GCA_041740435.1 Parasphingorhabdus sp. | reverse complement strand
GGCTGGCGAGCGCGCCGCAATCTTCGCTCCGCAGCATCGGGTCATCCAGAACGTCTTCGGCAAAATCGCACGCCGCCAGCGCATCCTGTTCATCATCCGGATCGCCGCCGTTTTGCACGACCTGCCACCCCACCGCGCGATAGAGCAATCCGGTGTCGAGATAAGGAAGCCCAAAATGCGCCGCGAGCGCCCTTGCCAAAGTACCCTTGCCCGATGCGGTCGGGCCATCAACGGCGATGATCATGGCGCTTTTGCGGCCTTTTGCCGAGCCAGTTCCGCTTCGAACGCGCTTTCCATTACCGTGTTGAACTGCTGCAACTCCTCCGCATCGACAAATGCGTGGTCATCGCCCGCTAACTGCTTCTTGCGCTTTTCATGCAGATCAAAAAAACTGTCGTGATTGGCCAGAAACACATCGGCGCGCATCGCGGCGACTTTGCGGAATGTCGCGCGGTAATCTGCCACCATGCCGGGATAGGCCTCTGGCGCCAGCGACTGTCCAGCCACGGTCGGACTGCAATGGAAAAAGACCGAGTGATTGTGCCCGGCGACATCCTGCACCTGTGTGCTCCAAGAAGTGCATCCGGGCGAATGGCCTGGTGTCATGCGCGCCATCAGTGAGAGCGGTCCTAGCTTCACTATATCCCCATCATGGACCACATGGTCGACCGCGATTTTGGGAAAGCGGATACCGGCGGACGGTCCGAAATCGATCTGACCCGCTTCCAAAATCGGCTTGTCCGCCGCGCTGGCCAACATTTGAGCCCCGCTAGCCCGCTGCAGATAGGCCAAGCCCGCCGCATGGTCAAAATGGGCGTGGCTATTGAGCAGATATTTGACGTCTTTTATATCATATCCCAATGCTTTGATATTGGCGGCGATCTTTGGCCCGGTTTGCGCCAGAATGCCGTCGATCAGGATATGCCCTGCCGGTGAGGTTATCAGGAAAGCACTGACGGTTTCGCTGCCGACATAATGGACATTGCCCAGCACGGTAAAAGGCGCATAAGGTTCGTTCCAGCGGCCCGATGCGGCCCATTCATTGAGCGGTTCTTGGGTGGCCGCATCGATTTCCGCATCGGTGGCCAACTGCTTTACGGACCGCGCCTCGATTTGCATCGATTGCGGTTCCGAAGTTGATGACCCGCCGGTGCAAGCGCTTAAGCTCAGGATGATGGCGAGGGCGAATATACGAACTGACATTAGGCCCCCAAATTTTTCATCATTGCTTCAAACCCCGGAAAGCTGGTGGTGATCGGCGTCACATCATCGACGGTTACCGCATCGCGGCAATGATGCCCCGCCACCGCAAAGCCCATCGCGATCCGGTGGTCAAGTGCGCTGGTAATGGTCGCTCCCCCGGGCAGCGGTTCGCCGCCGGTGCCGTCGATGATCAGGCCATCTTCGCGCTCAGAAACCGCCGCCCCGATGGCCGACAGCCCTGTTGCCATCAATGCCAGCCGGTCACTCTCCTTGACCCGCAATTCGTCCAGCCCAGAGGTGGTGGTGCGGCCCTGTGCCATGCTGGCGGCGACAAAAAACACCGGGAATTCGTCGATCATGCTGGGAGCAACGTCGGGCGGGACGTCTATTCCGTACAGTGCGCTGTGCCGTGCAGTGATGTCGGCCACGGACTCGCCGCCAACTTCGCGGGCGTTGGTGTAGGTCAGGTCCCCGCCCATCGCCTCCAACATCTTGAAGACGCCGGTACGCGTTGGGTTCATGCCGACATGGGTGACGGTCACTTCGCTGCCCGGTGTAATCAGCGCGGCGACAATCGGGAAGGCGGCAGAGGAAGGATCGCCGGGCACGTCTATATCTTGCGGGCTGAGCTCGGCTTCGCCGCGCAAATGGATATGCCGGATTCCGTTCGCGTCGACCTCAACCCAAATTTCCGCGCCAAAGCCTTTTAGCATCCGCTCACTATGGTCGCGGGTGGGGACGGGTTCAATCACCGTAGTTATTCCCGGAGTATTCAGGCCAGCGAGCAGGACTGCGCTTTTGACCTGTGC
>JBGSLY010000318.1:0-2140 GCA_041740435.1 Parasphingorhabdus sp. | reverse complement strand
CGGCAACATTATGCGAAAGGTCAGGCGTTCAGCTATGGGCTGGAGCCAATGGGGCTTTATTACCGCGATTACGTGCGATTGATGGCGCATTTCGATACGGAGCTGCCCGGACGGGTGCACCGGGTGATCCACGAACGGCTGGTCGACGACCCCGAAGCCGAAGTGCGCCGGATGCTAGACTATCTGGGGCAACCGTTTGAGGCGCAGTGCATGGCGTTCCACGAAAACACCCGCGCCGTGCGGACCGCGTCGAGCGAGCAGGTCCGCCGCCCGATCAACCGCGATGGAATGGAACAGTGGCGGCCCTATGAGGCTTGGCTAGAACCGCTCAAGGCCGCTTTGGGACCAGTCCTTTCCTCCTATCCGGAGCCACCGGAATACCGCTAGAAAGGGCCAAAACTGTGCCCATTTTATTACAGTGAACGAAAAATGGTCGAAGTCTGCCGGTTCTTGGTCGTTTAGCTCTTGCACTTGCGCAATCTCCGATGTTCAATCTTGCGATATAAAAATCAGGGAGCATCACTATGGTTTCTTCGCGCAAGCCTTCTCCGCGCGCCGTCAAAGCGGCGTTGCTGGCCACCTCCATGTTATACGCGGCCAGCGCCGTTCAGGCTCAGGAAGCCGATTATAGCGACGACGAAATCATCGTCACCGCGCAAAAGCGGAACGAGAGTATGCAGGACGTGCCGATTGCGATTACCGCTCTGGGCACCGAAAAGCTCGACCAGTTGCAGGTCAACGAATTTCAGGACTATGTGAAATTCCTGCCTTCTGTCACCATCCAGACCACCGGTCCCGGTTTCAGCCAGGTCTATTTCCGCGGCGTCGCCTCCGGCGAAAACGCCAACCACTCGGCATCACTGCCGACGGTCGGTGTCTATCTCGACGAAATGCCGATCACGACTATTCAGGGTTCACTCGACATTCACGTCTATGACATGGCACGGGTGGAAGCACTGGCCGGACCGCAAGGTACGCTTTATGGAGCAAGCTCCATGGCCGGAACGGTCAAGCTGGTCAGCAATGCGCCTGATTATAGCGATACCTATGGCGAGATCGGGATGGAACTGAACCGCGTGAAAGGCGGTGATGTTGGCGGCCAGATCGAAGGCTTTATCAACGCCAAGCTGGCCGATAACGCGGCGCTTCGTCTAGTCGGCTGGTATCGCAAGGATGGCGGATATATCGATAACGTATTTGGATTCCGCCGCTATCCCACCTCGCGCATTGGGCAGAACAATGCAGCCTTTGTCGAGGCGAATTATAATGACGTTGAAACTTATGGCGGTCGTTTGTCGCTCGGCATTGAACTTAATGACAGCTGGACCCTGCGTCCGACCATCATGGGTCAGGTTCAGAAGTCCGACGGCAGCTTTGCTCAAGAGCGGAGCTCGGCGGTAACGCGCAGATCGCAAACAGTGCAATATAACCCTGAGCGCGGCGATGACAAATGGATGCAAGCGGCTTTGACCGTTGAAGGCAAAATTGGCAGCTGGGATATCACCGCGACCGCAGGCCATTTGCGGCGCAAGGGCGAAACCGAATCGGATTATTCTGATTATGCCTATTTCTATGATGCACTTTACGGCTACGGGGCGTATTTTTACGACAATGCCGGTGCTCTGGTCAGTCCGAACCAGTATATTCAGGGGTCGGACACCTATCGCCGCAATTTCGGGGAATTGCGTATCGCCTCGCCAGCTGATGCGCCGCTGCGCTTCATTGGCGGTGTGTTTTATCAACGGCAAAGCCATATTATCGAACAGAATTATATCATCGATGACATTGCCGATTCGATCACTGTTACCGGTACCGCCAGCAATATCTGGTTGACCAAGCAAAAGCGCGTTGATCGCGACATAGCGGCTTTCGGTGAGGTGAGTTTTGATGTCACCGACAAACTGACCCTGACCGGCGGTTTGCGGGTCTATAAATATAAAAACTCGTTGGAAGGCTTCTTTGGCTATAGCGCCGGTTTCAGCAGCCGGACGGGTGAGGCGGCTTGCTTCGGCCCCGCCGTGGTCGCTGGTTCACCGTGTACCAATATCGATAAGACGACTTCTGATACCGATTTCATCCATAAACTGAACGCAACCTATAAGTTCAACGATGATGCTCTGATCTATGCCACTTGGTCGCG
>JBGSLY010000317.1:0-4512 GCA_041740435.1 Parasphingorhabdus sp. | reverse complement strand
GGGATGCGAGCAGATGGTGGTGGTTTATGCTCCAACAGGCGAAGGGCAAGGGGAGAGCATATGACACAAAAAATGGCTTCAGTAATGCTGTTGGCGCTTTTGTCGGCACCTATTCCAGCAATCGCGCAATCGCCGCCGCAGCCTCCCCCTCCGCCAGTATGTGATAGCCCCGTGCATGGGCATTTCGACTTCTGGTTGGGAAAATGGAACGTCACCTTTTCCGGACCGAAAGCGCCGAAGGCCGTTAATGTAGTGACGCGGGAGCATAGAGGCTGCGTTGTGCGCGAAGATTATCGCACCGCAACCGGATATACCGGCATGAGCATGAGCTTTTATGACCCGGCGGATAGGTTGTGGCATCAGGTGTGGGTCGGCATGGATGGCAGCCCGCTGCATCTCGCCGGTCAATTGGACGCCCAAGGCAATATGGTGCTGCGTTCCGATATTGGTGGCGGTCAGGCCGCTTCGGCCACGATCAACCGCGTCATGTGGTATCCCCTTCCGGGCGGTTCGGTCCGCCAGCATTGGGAAGCCTCCAGCGATGGCAGACAGACATGGACAACGGTCTCTGACGGCCTGTATCAGCGGATGCCCGAATAGCTGATTAAAGCGCACCCTGTGTCAGATCGCGGACGAAGCTGATCAGGCCTGTTTGGCGGGAGCGTTTGAGCCGTTCGGTCTGCAAGATATTCTGCACCTCGGCGAAACATGCCTCTAAAGCGTCGTTGACCAGCACATAGTCATAACCATCCCAATGGCTGATCTCGCTGACCGCCCGGCTCATCCGCGCCGCGATAATATCGGGGGCGTCGGTGTTGCGGCTCTCCAGCCGGTTGCGCAATTCTGTCAGCGAAGGGGGTAGGATGAAAACCCGGACCACGTCCGACCCGGCGCGTTGATACAGTTGCTGGGTCCCTTGCCAGTCGATGTCGAACAAAACATCCTGTCCGGCGGCCAGCATCGCCTCGATCTGCGCGGCTGGCGTGCCATAGCGGTTGCCGAACACCGTCGCATATTCCAGGAACGCGTTGTCGGCGACCATTTCTTCAAACTGATTCCCACCGACAAAATGATAATCGACGCCGTCGACCTCTCCGGGACGGATGGTGCGGGTGGTGACCGACACCGACATGACGATATCGGCGTCCGAGGCCAATAATTTGCGCGCCAATGTGGATTTTCCCGCTCCGGAAGGGGAGGACAATACGAATAGCAGTCCCCGGCGGGACAGGTCTCTGGAATCGGTCATAGCCGCTATTGGCGAAGTCGGGGGCGTTTCGTCAAGGGTGGCGAATCCGGGTTTTGCTCCTCACCCTCGCGCTCCGCCTTTTCGATCATTGATTTGGCCAGCATCGCCCCACCGACCAGCAACGCGCCGGGAATCGACCGGGTTGCAATCCGCGCCGCAATCAGGCCGAGGCCAAAGCCCATTGGCCCCGATGCCTTGGAACGCCGCCGCGCCTCATTAGCCAGAGACAGTGTCACAATATTGCGCAGCAAGCCCATGACTTATTTCTTTTTCCCGAAATCGACAGTGACGACATTGGAACTGGTGTCGACGGCATCGGGATCGTTTTCCGCCGGCTCGTGCACGGCAACCTCTTCTTCGACCGGTTCCACTTGAAATTGCAGAGAAAACTCCACCGCAGGATCGACGAACGCCGTAATCGCCGCAAACGGTATGCTGAGCAGAGAGGAAATCTGGTTGAAGCTAAGGCCCACTTCGAAACGGTCGGGGTGCACCTTCAAATCCCAATAGCGGTTTTGCAGCACGATGGTCATTTCATCGGGGAAACGGGCGATTAGATGATCGGGAATCGCCACGCCAGGTGCGCGGGTTTTGAAGGTGATGTAAAAATGGTGATTGCCGGGCAGCCCATTGGTTTCCACCTCGCGCAGCACCCGGCCGACGACGGCGCGCAAAGCCTCTTGCACAATTTCATCATAGGGAATCAAGCTATCGAACGGTTGGTCTTCCATGCGCCGATTGGTGACGTCAAGACGGGCGCGGGTCAAGCGGATTGGTGGAGTTTGATGGATTGAGCGCGATTCCACCCCCTCCGCGCTTGCCAGCATGGCGCGAGCCGGTATAGGGGCCGCTCGACAGCAATGGACCGCCAGACCGGGAAGGAAACGCCATGCGCACCGCCCAGATTGAACGCAATACCAAGGAAACCGAGATTTTTGTCGAGGTCAATCTCGACGGAACGGGTCAATATTCGGTATCGACCGGAATCGGTTTTCTTGACCATATGATCGAGCAATTTTCGCGCCATTCGCTGATTGACCTGACGCTACGGATCAAGGGCGACCTGCATGTCGATCAGCACCATACGGCAGAGGATAGCGCGATTGCGATTGGTCAGGCGATTGGGAAAGCGCTGGGCGATAAAGCCGGGATTGTCCGGTACGGCAGCGCCTATTCCCCGATGGACGAGACTTTGAGCCGGGTCGCGCTGGACATATCGGGGCGTCCCTATTTGGTGTGGAAGGCCGGCTTTACGCAGGAACGGCTTGGGGAGATGGACACCGAGCTTTTCAAGCACTGGTTCCATTCGATTGCCGATGCGGCGGAGCTAACGCTGCATATCGAGCTGCTTTACGGCGAAAACAATCACCATATTGCCGAGAGCATTTTCAAGGGTTTCGCCCGGGCGATGCGGGCCGCCGTTGAAATCGATCCGCGCAAACAGGGCGCTATTCCCTCGACAAAAGGGCAATTGGGTGGCTGAGACGCTGGCGCTGATCGACTATGGCGCGGGCAATTTGCACAGCGTGCACAATGCGCTGATCGCCGCCGGGGCGGGACCGGTAGTGGTGACCGACAGCGCCGATGTGGTGCGCGGCGCGGATCGGATTGTCTTGCCTGGCGTGGGCGCTTTTGGCGCCTGTATCGATGCCTTGCGCGCCTTGCCCGATATGATTGCGGCGATGGAGGAGAAGGTGCTTAAGCAGGGCACCCCGTTTCTGGGCATTTGTGTTGGAATGCAGCTTTTGGCCGATAGCGGGATTGAGTTCGGGACGCATCGGGGGCTGGGCTGGATAGGCGGGACGGTCGAGGCGATGGTGCCCGCCCATCACGATATTAAAATCCCGCATATGGGTTGGAATATGGTGCAGCCCGCGGACAATCATGCGCTGATCGTGCCGGGAGAAGCCTATTTCCTGCACGGCTATCATTTTCTCGCCGCAGACGCGGCTTCGGTGCTGGCGACCAGCGACCATGGCGGGCCGATTGTCGCGGCAGTGGGCCGGGACAATATCGTTGGGGTGCAGTTCCATCCGGAAAAGAGCCAAGCCTATGGCCTATCCTTTCTGTCCCGCTTTCTGGAGTGGCGGCCATGATCGTTTTTCCCGCGATTGACCTTAAAAACGGCCAAGTGGTCCGCCTGTCCGAAGGCGATATGGACCGGGCCACCATTTATAATGACGATCCGGCGGCGCAGGCGATGATCTTTGCCGAAGCGGGAGCGGAGCATCTGCATGTCGTCGATCTGGACGGTGCCTTTGCCGGATCGCCGCGCAACGCCGACGCGGTGGAGGCGATTGTCCGCAGCTTTCCCGGCTATGTCCAATTGGGCGGCGGCATTCGCGATACGGCCACGGTGGAACGCTGGTTCGATTTGGGCGTGGCGCGGCTGGTGATCGGCACAGCGGCGCTCAAAGACCCGGTGTTCGTCAAGCAAATGGCCAGCCGCTACGAAGGCGGCATAGTGGTCGCGGTCGATGCCCGCGACGGGATGATCGCGACCGAGGGCTGGGCGGAAAAATCGGATATGCCGGTGATTGATCTCGCCCGCCGGTTCGAAGATGCCGGAGTTGCATCGCTGCTGTTCACCGATGTCGGGCGCGATGGTTTGCTCAAAGGCTGTAATATCGAAGCGACGGTCGATCTGGCGCGGCGGGTCGATATTCCGGTGATCGCCAGCGGCGGGGTCAAGGGGCTCGATGATATCCACATGCTCTCGCTCTATGCACAGGACGGGATTGAAGGGGTGATTACCGGCCGCGCAATTTTTGAGGGCAGGCTTGACCTGGCCACTGCAATTGCGATGGTTTCTCACAAATGAGATTCGATTTACAAACCAAGCGGAGTAGCTGGATCACTAAACCCGTCACTAGATGGGCCATTTTTGTCGTCTTGCTGGGGTCTGAATCATTTTACCTTGGATGGATGGTTGGGGCATCGACAGCGTTGTTGTTCCTTTTTTGTGATGTGGTTGCGTCAGCCCATGCCACAAAGAAAAATGACAAAAGATTTTTATTCTGGGGCCGGTTGTTAGCGCTGATCGTAGCTTTCTTGGTTGTTGGTGTCTCAAATGCCATTGTCACATCGAAAACCTGCGATAGCCATGGTAACTGCAAAAAGATTTTTCTCCAATGACCGTCCGTATCCGCGTTATTCCCTGTCTCGATGTTGCCAAAGGCCGGGTGGTCAAGGGGGTCAATTTCGTCGACCTTCGCGATGCCGGTGACCCGGTGGAGCAGGCGCAGGCTTATGATGCGGCGGGG